>PLLX01000082.1 GCA_003141415.1 Bacteroidales bacterium | reverse complement strand
TAGTACTAAGATACAAAAACATCTGATTATTACCAACTATATTACGCCCCTTCAGGGCTATTGATCAGAGTGTTGGCCAACCCCCGGCTGGCGCCGGGGGTTATTCATCTTTAGCCACATTCGTGGCTATAAATATTAAAAACCAGAAGTTTTATTCATGATTGCCGATACTCATATAAAATAATATATGAAGGACCATTTTGTAATGATTTTAAGTTCCGCGATCAAATACGTGCCGCATCAGGATCGGCCTTCAGGCATCAGGCTCGCAATGATCGTAAGATAACCTGGTGGATGGGAGTTTGGGATTGCCACGCCCTCCTTCGTCGGACTCGCAATGACCCTGAAAGTAAGATAATTTGTGGTTGGGAGCGGAACCGAATTAAGTAAAGACTACGGTCATTGCGAGGAGTGAAGCGACGTGGTAATAAGGAATTCTATCAGTTTCTTTCAATTTCAAGAGACTCAACAGGTGAAGTTTGATCCCAGTCATATCGTGCTTTTGATAACAAATATATAATAGAAGAAAAGCTGAATGAACTACTTGAACGTACAGACAGTCTGAGCAGAAAGACTTTTAATTTAATGCAACACCTTAAAAACTCTGATATTAAAGGTTTGAAATATTCTTGACAAAAATACGCGCAAGGTCCAACGAAAGACGCGAAACGAAAAACGCGAAACATTTTTCTAAACAAAAAAGAGCCCTTTCCAGGCTCTGACTTCTATAAATGTCGTTCTTCCCCTGTGTCCGTTGCCCTGTGCCATTACCCGAACGGCTTATCCCCGAACGGACTCGCAAAAGGAGTATCATTCTTCTTTTGCGTTCCACCCCTTGGCGGAGGATTAATTGGGGGTGTTGTCATCATAACCAGCGATATACTGTTATCGAGCTTAATACAGTTTATCTCAGGTTTTATATATCGTTTTTTAGGGATCATTTTATCTTAAGGGAGTTCAACTTCAACAGATTAATGTTAGCGAAATATGTTACAAATGTATCTTTTTATTTAAAATTATCAAATTAATCTCCGGCCAGCGGTGACCAGTTTGCGGCTTCCGGTAACCGCACATCGCATACCGCTTACCGGATCACAACTTTCCCCACATACCTCATCACCCCCGATCGCATTTCAACCATATAAATTCCGGTTGCCACCCTTACAGAGACCTGGAGTAAATCATCTTTTGAAAATTCAACATTGTCTTCTGTTGTTAAAACTCTTCCTGTCATATCGAGAATTTTTATACCACCCTGTTTCCCGTTCCAGATATCGTTAAGAGTCTGTATGTTCACCATTCCGTTTGAAGAGTAAATATTAAAAGGTTTATCACTTATAGTGGTTTCCGGAACGACAGTGGTAACAGTGAGAACTTTAAGTGTAAATCTTCCGGCAACTATTCCGCCCGGAGCATTAAATGATAAGCTTGGGTTTGTCTTTAGATCTATTGTAATATTATTTACATTATCTGTGAGTGTAACATTGTAATTATCCAGACCGTCAATTTGTGAAGCTGATATTTTAAGATTTTCTGCTGCAGTACTGTTAACTGACACCGGGATTTCGACACCCGGAGCCGGGAAAGGAAGGCCATTGATACTGAAATCCACCCCGCCGGTTGATGTCCATATACTCAGCCCTGATTTACTGAATTTATATGCATCAAAAGCATTATCCACGCCGGTGGTGGCTTTGTCATCGAATCTCACTACGGCATCATCGCTGTTCAGGGGGTCTTCAATTTTTAACCTAACAAGCGGAATAATTTCCAGGCCCTTTTTATATCTGGTTTGTGTGGCACTGTGTACCCTTGCACTCGAAGGTAAAAATAAAGATAGATTTTTGGCATAGGCTTTCACAAAGAAACCCTGCATAGGAGGTATGGTCCCTGTTCCTCCGTTTGTACCAATACCATTTGACCATGAAGCAAATCCACCCGATTTATTGAAGTATATTGCCTGGCTTATTGAAGGATCCAGGCTTCCGGAGATTTGGGTCCAGTCAAGACATGACGGGAAAGGATTCCCTAAAAGATTAAAACCCTGGGCATTTGGATGATCAGGAGTGGAACCGGCTAAGTTATATGCAAGATTATCAGTTACATTACCGGTATTAAATATGCCGCTAATAATATAAGTATGATTGCTTGAAAGATAATGATTATAACCTTGCCCTAAATCAAGATTCGAAAAGCCGGATCCTGTTATCAGTCCCGTGGAATAAATGTAGCCATCATAAGCTTCCCAACCGGTATTCTGGTCAGTAGTGATGAGATTTTCGTCATATCTGGCCAGATCTTTTGTTGTCCCTGTAAAGACAGCTGTAGATAAATTGGTAAACGGTGAAGATATATAATGCCATACATAACTCGGGTATAGTCCCCCACCGGGTAAGTAAAGTTGAACATCAGCATTATTTCCGGAATATGAATTTAAAATCAGTGAGCTGATTCCGGTGACATCTGACTCAAGTCTCAGAGTACCGCTATTTGTAAGAGCGCCAAATGTGGCTTCCGCTCCGGGCCTGAGGATCATGGTCTTGCCTGTTCCTATTGTAAAATCCTGGATTGGCGCTCCGACAGGATAATTTGGGGTGGCCCCGGAAAGAAATGGAATTACAACATCTCCGCTCCCGGAACCCGGATCAAGGCTGGCTTCCCAGTTAGATTGATTAGTCCAGTCGGTATTAATTGCTCCTGTCCAATTGCTGTACTGGACCTCATAAGCTCCTATATCAGGAAGGCCAACTCTGAATTTACCAAGAATATCTGTAGATGAAGCTCCGGCAAGTGTTCCCGCATCACGGCAGGGAGAATTAAATATTATCTGATAATCCTCAGAACCTGGTGTAACATTATAAAAGTTTGGACCAGTCGGATCTCCATTTGTTCCGCTAAGGTTAATACAAGAAGTATAACCAGAAGTATATCCTTGTATTGCACAATAATTAAAATCATCACTTGCAGAACTTTGTCCATATAAATAATCTATTGAATTACTGTTACTTCCCCAAACAATTGTATTATAAAACGCGGGCTTGTAACCAGAAAAAGTGTTGCCAAAAAGGAGAATGTTGTGCCCAAGATTTACAGAACTGATGTTAGAAGCAAAAACACAATTATAAAATCGAATATTAGCTGTATATTCTCCTAAAAAAACACCACCCCCGCCATATGTTCCTAAACATTTATTTTTCTCAATTATGCAATTTATTATAAGTGAAGAGGTAAACTGGTAAAAATATAAACCTCCACCAGCATTTGCAGCTGTGTTGTTTGATATTAAACAATTAACAATAGATGGAGCATAGTTTGAATTAACAAATATTCCACCTCCCCAGCCTGCATAATTATTTCTAACGATTGAATTAGAAATTGTGAGAAAGGTGAAAGCAGCATGTATGCCACCTCCATATCCCTCTATGTTACTAGGGCTTGAGTTTTTTTGCCCATATTCAACAATACAATAATTGATTATAGATGCTCCTGTAAATCCTGCAGTCATATTTTGGAATGAAATATGCCCCCATGAACTATTGCCAGTTCCTTTTGTAAAAGTGATCTGACTTAATGCTGTTCCATTAGCATTTAACTGGCCTGTACCGGTAATAATAAGATCAGCTCCAGGTGTTGTAAAAACTATAGTAGTCCCAGGTGAAATTGTCAATTGCTCATTGTCTACAATGATATCACCATCAACATATACCGTTCCACTCCATGTCAAATTATCACCAGGACCAAATGTTCCATTAAAAGGACTCCCAATTGTCCCGAGGCCATTTAATTGCCCAAATAAAGTTAACGGGGTCAGTATTATTATAAGAATGATAAATATTTTCTTCATTCCGCCAGGTTTTTCATTTCATTATTAGACCCACATCAGCCAAATTAGGTTGCATTAATAAATATTATGCAGGTAACTTACAAATATAACAATAAATAGCAAAATATCAGGAGAAGTATTTGAATATTGACGAATGGAAATCAGGAATTAGAAATCAGGGATCAGGGATCAGGGATCAGGTAACAATAATTGAAGAAAGCTTGCTTAAATAGCTACTCTGTACCCGAGGTATAATAATTTGACTGCAATATTAAAATCTGTTTCATTAAACCTCTTAATCGTTGTAATATGAAAACACATAAAGACCTGAATGTTTGGAAGGAAAGCATCCTCCTTATAACTATTATTTACGAAAAAACCAAATCATTCCCTAAAGATGAATTATTTGCCCTGACCTCACAAATCAGACGTTCCGCAATTTCTATTCCTTCAAATATATCTGAAGGAGCCGCACGTGAATCAAATAAAAAGTTTCTCCGGTTTCTATTTATTGCCTGCCCTGTGAAATAGTAATCTTAAATGGGAAAATATTTCGTATATATTTTAAGGAGCAAATTTGACGGGAAATTCTATACAGGATTCACGTCAGATATAGATAAAAGAATGATTGATCATAACTCTGGGAAAGTAATTTCTACAAGAAAAAGGGTACCCTTTGAGTTGGTTTATTTTGAGTTTGGGTTGAATCTTGATGATGCTGTTCATAGAGAAAAGTACCTTAAAACAACTTATGGTAAAAGATTCATAAAACAGAGATTAAAAAATTATCTTGCAAATAAATAGTAGTATTTCACAGGGCAGGGATCATTATCTGAATTAGATACTCAGCTTTTAATTGCAAATAACCTTAAATTTCTGAGTGAAGAAGACTATGTGATGCTTGCTGATAAATTAATATCAATCAGAAAAATGTTAGCAGGCCTTATAAAATTCCGAAAAGGAAGCTCTCAAGAGTAGATTTAGTTTCTGATCCCTGATCTCTGCTCCCTAATCCCTATTCTCCGACCACCTCTTGCCGGAATTAAAGAAATATAGTATTTTTGATCCATGAATATCATTGACCAGAACATTGATAAGATACATGATTTATGTTCCAAACATAAAGTTGCTAAACTTTTCGTTTTCGGATCAGTTCTTTCCGAAAAATTTAAAAAGAATAGTGACATTGATTTTATTGTTGATTTTCGGGATTTTGATGTTTATTATTATGCAGATAACTACTTCGATCTGAAATATTCTTTGAAGAATATTCTGAAACGAAACGTAGACCTTCTTGAGGATAAGGCAATTAATAACCCATATTTTCGTAAATCGATCGATTCTTCAAAGCAACTCCTTTATGGATAATGAAATTAAGACCTGGCTTTATGATATTCTCCAATCTATCAGGGAGATAGATAGTTATTATGAAGACAAACCTAAAAGATATGCTGATTATCTGATTGATACAAAAACAAAAAGAGCAGTCGAAAGAAACATTGATCTCTGATCTCTATTTCCCCAAAAACATCAAATATATCGCCCCCGATTTGGAAATTCGATAAGATCGAGTAAATTTGTTACTCATTAATCCGAAACAAACCTGATGATTAATGCCTTAATCACTTCTGAAACAAGGATAAAGCTCCTCAGGAAGTTTTTCCTTAACAGCAGTACCAAAGCTCACCTCCGTGGGTTAGAATCTGAATTCGGGGAATCCTCAAACGCAATCCGTCTTGAGTTGAACAGGTTTGAAGAAGCAGGTCTTCTGCATTCCCTCCGCGACGGTAATAAGAAGGTATACCAGGCGAATCGAAATCATCCCCTATTTGGTGATATCCATAGCATTATAATGAAAGAAGCCGGTATTGACCGTGTAATTGAAAAAGTCATTCACCGGATAGGCACCCTTATCTGCGTTTATCTTACCGGTGATTTTGCCCGTGGGAAAGATAGTCCCGTTATAGATCTTATACTTGTCGGAGAGAATATTGACCGCGAGTATCTTGCCAGGAAAGTAATGCAGGCTGAGGAACTGGTTGGAAGAAAAGTAAGCTATGTTGTGCTTCACCCTGATGAGGCTGAAAATCACCTTTTAAGAGTAAAGCCCTCCGATCTGCTGCCATTATGGAACAGTGAGGAAAGTAAATTATTATTGCATCATTCTGTTTCTACAGGACCATGATGATTAAGATATAACCTGTGTGTTTCGGATATTCCCGAAACCACTGCAAACATAGATTAATTGTACTAGTTAGCCACTTCAAAGGATGTGACTGACCAGACGGAAGTTTATCAAGCAGAAAGCTGCAGACAAGAAGAAACACAATTTGTTACATTAAATGAGGAGATTCGTATATATTATGACAAATGATAATGATACGGTTCTTTACACAGGTGTTACGAGCAATCTTAGAGGGAGAGTCAAAGAACATAAGGAAAACATCCATCCAGGGAGTTTCACTGCACGATATAATATTAGAAAATTAGTATATTACGAGAGTTTTGATAGCATTGTAGAAGCTATAAAAAGAGAAAAGCAAATTAAAGCAGGATCAAGAAAAAAGAAATTGGACTTAATAAACGGCAGTAATCCGGAGTGGAGGGATCTTTACTTTAATTTGCATAGTGATTAAAGGGTTGCTTAAACTGGTTGCTTCGGGATTAGCAATGATCATAATTTGGTATTGTGGTTGTGAGAGAAGGATTGCTTCGGTCAGCTTCGCCGTCCTCGCAATGACAGTACATGTAAGACAGATTATCCATGTGATCCAAACGAGCGAAACAAATTTTACTTCAAAAAACCGGTCATTGCGAGGATCCCGATGAAATCGGGAGACGAAGCAACCCATAGCAACCATTCAGAAAATAAACTTTTAAGATAACCTTCATGAAACAAATTCCTCTCATTTTAACCGCAGCTCTCTTCCTGGCCTCCTCCTGTACCAGCCAGAAAAAATTCGCTTATTTAAATAACCTGCCTGAACCAACCGGAGAAGAAACCTTCACTATGGAGATCCCCGACTACCATATTCAACTGCGAGATATCCTGTATGTTACTGTAAAGTCGATGACCCCTGATGGTAAAATTGAAGATTACCTTGGAGGGACAACAACTATTTCCGGATCAAATACTATGCAGGGGGAAAACGGAGGATATTTATATGGGTATGATGTAAAGACAGATGGAAATATTTTGCTGCCGGTAATTGGAGCCGTCCAGGTTGAGGGTAAGACCCTCGAAGAAACCAGAAGAATATTGCAGGAAGAGTTTGGTAAAAGTTATAAGAATGTAACGGTTGAATGTAAATTTCTTAGTTTTAAATATACAGTTTTAGGAGAAGTAAAGTCCCCCGGGACGTACATAAATTATAATAATTATCTTACGGTTCTGGATGCTGTCGGGCATGCCGGAGGAGTTGATGATTATGGGCGGAAAGATAAAATTATTGTCGTAAGATCTTTAAAAGGGGGTACAAAAACTTTCTCAGTTAATCTTCAGGACAAAAAAATACTTACCAGTGAGGCTTATTATCTTCTTCCGAACGATGTTATTATTGTAGAACCGGAATCGAGAAAAATATTTAATCTGAATTTGCCAACAATTTCTTTTGTTATTAGTACTTCTACTTCATTGCTTACCCTAACATTGCTGTTGATTAATTATTTAAAGTAATAAGTTCAGTGTTTCATGTAATCAGGTAATACAGAACCTCAATCCTAATAATATCATGACAACCCCCGACAATTCAAATTACAATGAACCATTTAAGCCACAACTGGAAGATGACAGCATAAACATAAAGCGTTATCTGTCGCTATTCATCAGCAACTGGTACTGGTTTGCAGTTTCATTGTTTTTCGCCCTGGCAATCGCTTATAGCACAAACAGGTATTCAGAAAAGATTTACTCAATTTCCTCGTCCCTTTTAATTAAGGATGAAAAGAGAGGTGGTGGGTTGTTATCCGCGGAAAATTTAATGCCCGGGGGCAATATATTTAACAGTCAACAAAATCTGAAAAACGAGATAGGAATACTTAAGTCTTACAAACTTAACAAAAGGGTAATTGATTCATTACCTGAATTCCAGATTGTTTATTATGGAGTTGGGAAAAGGAATATTGTTAAGAGCAGGCTTTATAAAGGATGTCCTTTTTCGGTGATAGCAGAATCTGTTGAATCACAGCCTAAATATGTTCAGGTAAATATCCTGATAAATTCTAATTCAACTTTCATTTTGAGAATTAATGGGAATATTAAGGATGAAAAAAAATTAGAATTTGGTCAGAGGTACAAAGATAATGGGTTCAACTTTATAATTAAACTTAGAGATCCCGGACAATTTTCCTTTAACCCGACTGTTTCCAACAGGTTTTATTTCTACTTTGTGGACCCTGAAGAAATCGCAAACAATTACAGAGGAACTCTCACCGTGACTCCAATTGAGAAAGAGGCTACACTGGTAAATCTGACTACTATAGGTATTGTTCCGGAGCAGGAAGTTGATTACCTTAATAAGTTGATGGAGCTTTATGTCAGTCAGGGACTGGAATCAAAGAACCAGATAGCTGATAGCACTATTGAATTTATAAACCGACAGCTTAACATTATCTCTGCTTCCCTTAATGATGCTGAGGACAGCCTTCAGAATTTCAGACTCAAAAACAGGTTGGTCGACTTAAGTAAGGAGGGGATCCTGATACAAGCCCGACTTGAAAGGTTTGAAAACGAGAAAATAACTCTTAACCTTCAGGTTCAATATTATCAATATCTGAAAGAATACCTTGATTCAAAGAACGAATCAGGGGATATTGTTTCTCCGACCCTGATAGGGGTCTCCGATCTTATAGTAGGAAGATTGGTAGAAGAACTCGCCGGCCTTCAGCAAACAAGGAAGAAACTGTCCATGAACCTTTCTGATAAGTTACCTCCTTTGATTCTGATAGAGGGGAATATACTTAGAACAAAGGAGGCTCTTTCGGAGAATATTGAAAGTACCCTTGTTAATCTTGGACGCTCAATTAACGATATAAACGAAAAGTTAGCTGAAGTGAATCTGGATATAATGAAACTTCCTGTCACCGAACGAAAGAGTATTAATATTCAGAGGAAATTTGATATAAATAATACTGTTTATACTTATCTTCTTGAAAAAAAGGCAGAAACAGGTATTTCAAGGGCTTCGAATGTTTCGGATAATAAAATAATTGATGAAGCCGAAGTTTTTAATGGATATCAGATCAAACCAAGGCCCTCCAGAAACAATTTAAAAGCACTCTTCTTTGGATTGGTAATACCAGGCATTTTTATTGCGCTATTATATTATTTTAATAATAAGGTCCTGGATAACGGTGACGTAATAAAAAGGACAAGGACTCCAATAATTGGATATATCAGTCACAATGAAAACAAGAAAGAATTGCCGGTTATTGACGCCCCCGGATCTTCTCTTTCAGAGTCTTTCAGAGCGGTAAGAACTACTCTGAGGTATTTTGTTAAAGAAACCCCGAATCCGGTTATTGCGGTCACCTCTACTGTAAGCGCGGAGGGTAAAACTTTTATTTCAATTAATCTTGCTGCGATTACTGCCATGAATGGTAAAAGGGTATTATTAATTGGGCTTGATCTGAGAAAGCCACGAATACATAAAATACTGGGGATAGACAATATGATCGGTATGAGCACTTATTTAAGCAGTGATTGTGAATATGAGGAAATTATAAAGGAAACTGCAATAGAAAATCTTTTTTATGCTACGTCGGGCCCGGTTCCACCAAATCCTGCAGAACTTATCGATGATGAAAGGATGATTTTGTTTATCGAGAAAGCAAGAAAGGAGTTTGATTATATATTTTTAGATACTCCTCCGGTTGCAGTTGTTTCAGATACTTTATTACTGGCACGATTTGTTGATGTTAACATTTTTATCGTAAGACAAAGGTTTTCTTCAAATAACACACTGGAACTGATTCAGGAGCTATACCAGGCAGATAAGCTAAAAAACATGGGGATTATTATTAATGATATCAACCTGACAGGCTATTATGGATATGGGTTAAGATATGGATATTACAAAGGATATGGATATTCATACGGGAAAAATTATTATGGTAATTATTCTTATGGCAGGTATGGGTCTTCTGAAAATGAGGGAGGATATTACAATACTTAACACCTGAACAATATAAATAATTTATTATTTGTTAATTGAATGGAGCAAATTAATAAAACATACACAATTACACCAGGCAAAAACTTGTTCGACCTCAAATTGAATGAGATCTGGTACCACCGCGATTTGTTTGCACTATTCATCAAAAGGGATATTACTGTAACCTATAAACAGACTGTTCTTGGACCATTGTGGTTCGTAATACAACCACTCCTGACCACACTGATGTTCCTCCTGGTATTTGGAAGAATAGCCGGGATTCCTACAGACGGAGTTCCTCCTGTTCTTTTTTACCTGGGAGGGATTACAATCTGGAATTATTTTTCTGAATGCTTACGCCTGACTTCTGACACTTTTGTGAAAAATTCAGGATTATTTGGCAAAATTTATTTCCCAAGAATTATAACTCCATTATCTGTTGTGTCCTCTAACCTTATAAAATTTGGAATCCAGTTTGTACTTTTCCTTTGTGTTTTTTTCTATTATTATTTTAACAGCGCTCAGATACATCCAAATATTACGCTTTTTTGTCTTCCGCTCTATATAATTATTCTGGCGATCATGGCTCTTGGATTTGGATTAATAATATCCGCCATGACCACGAAGTATCGTGATCTGACATTTTTAATTCAATTTGGGATTCAGCTTTGGATGTACATAACTCCTGTTATCTACCCGATATCGCAAATTCCCATGAAATACAGGTGGGTGGTAATGGCTAACCCGGTAAGCTCTATTGTTGAGTCATTCAAATATGGTTTTACCGGTGCAGGAAATTTTTATTTGAGCAGTATAATATACAGCGGACTTTTTTCTATTGTTCTCTTTTTTATTAGCCTGGCTATATTTAACCGAACAGAAAGAACATTCATGGACACTGTTTAAGGTTAAGGCTAAGGTTAAGGTTAAGAGGCTCTCAAACTCAGCCTCAACCTCTGACTTAAGGCTAAGGTTAAGGCTAAGGTTGAGAAGAAGAATAAATAAAACATGATATACAAAAGCTTTACAGAGATGCCAGTTTGGCAAAAGGCACATAAGCTTGCAATTGAAGTATTTAACCTGACAATTAATCTTCCAAGGTCAGAAGATTACGGATTGACGTCCCAGATTCGTAAATCATCAAATGGGGCAGCAGCATGTATCGCTGAAGGATTTGGAAGAAGTACTAAAAAAGACAAATCGAATTTTTATATAATTGCAAGAGGTTCATCATTCGAAACCCAGAACCATTTGTTATATGGCAACAAAGTCGGCTATTTTGAAACTCAAATTACTCACCGTCTTTTTGATGAATATAATGAGCTCATTTACGATTTGAATAAACTTATTAAATCCCTGGAATAATGCAAAAACTAAGGTTTAGAGACTCTCAACCTCAAACTTAACCTTAACCTTAGTGACCTCAACCTATGTCTGTTGTTATAAAAATAGAAAACCTCTCCAAACAATACCGCCTCGGCCTCGTAGGAACCGGAACTCTGAGTCATGACCTCCGTCGATGGTGGCACCTTGTTCGCGGGAAAGAAGATCCTTACCTCAGAATCGGAGAAGTAAATGATCGAAGTACAAAAGGCACCAGCGATTATATCTGGGCATTAAAAGATATAAACATTGAAGTAAATCGTGGAGAGGTACTTGGCATTATTGGGAAAAATGGAGCAGGCAAAAGCACCTTATTAAAAATCCTCAGTAAGATAACCGCCCCAACTACTGGTAGTATTACCTATAACGGACGCATTGGTTCTCTCCTGGAAGCCGGCACCGGATTTCACTCCGAACTTACCGGACGGGAAAATGTTTTCTTAAATGGCGCAATTCTTGGTATGCGCAAAAGGGAGATCTACAATAAATTTGATGAGATTGTTGACTTCTCCGGTTGTGAGCGTTACATTGATACCCCGGTTAAACGTTACAGCAGTGGCATGATCGTTCGTCTGGGTTTTGCGGTAGCAGCTTTTCTCGAACCTGAAATTTTAGTGGTTGATGAGGTTTTGGCTGTCGGTGACGCAGAGTTTCAAAAAAAAGCTATAGGTAAGATGCAGAAGGTGAGCAGGACTGAGGGGAGGACAGTTTTATTTGTCAGCCATAACATGACCAGTATCCAGGCATTATGCACCAAAGCAATTTACCTTAAAGATGGAACTATCGGCGGATTGATCTCAGTTAAAGAAGCTGTGGATTTGTATTTTAATGCCAACTGGCAAAACATTGGGCATTTCAAAAAAGAGAAACTTAAAACAAATCTTCCTGCTGAGATTATAGAAGCCAGGTTATTAAATGAAAATGGCGATACATCAGATTCATTTTTTATTTATGAAAAAATCTTGATTGAGATCACATGGATGAACAGACAGGGGGTGAATGTAAACCCTAATTTTATGTTGCTGAACCGGCAGGGAATAACAGTGATGGTGGCGGTTGATACTCCAATTGACTGGTATGGTGATAAAAAAAATAAAAAAGGAACTTATATAAGCAGGGCTACAATCCCCGGGAACCTGTTAAATGCCAATGATTATTCCATTCATATATCGCTCGACAGCGGGAGTCCAAGGATCTGTTATGAATCAAACCTTGATGTATTCAGGTTTAAAATCATTGATAGCATGGATGAAAAAAATATGGCCAGAGGCAATTTTTCGAGTGTCGTGGAAGATGCTGTTCTTTGGCCTGCATTGGAGTGGAATTATACTTTTTTGGAAGCATAAGAAAACTATTATAAATAATTATAAGAACTTATACTATGGAAAGAATATATTCTAAAATTCAGACCGATATATTGCTTCATATTGTTTATAGGGTAGATGAAATAAAAGGGAGGACAAACATCTCGCCAGATAATGAGTTTTTACAGGTAGCCAGCATGAAAATGAATAAAGGGCAAACATTTAAAGCTCATAAGCATATCAACTTTAAAAAGACAACCGATATTGCCCAGGAGAGCTGGCTTGTAATTAGAGGTAGTGTAAAGTGCATTTTGTATGATTTAGATGATACAATAATTGCAGAGCATATATTGTTACCGGGTGATTTATCTTTGACCTTCAGAGGTGGGCACAATTATTACATTATGGAGAATGACACCATTGTATATGAATACAAAACCGGTCCATACTTTGGTATAGAAAATGATAAAGTATTTTTAAAAAATCAATAGTTAAAATATTGTAATTCTTTCAAAATGAAAAGGGCTTTTATAACAGGCATAAATGGACAGGACGGGAGTTATCTAACGGAATACCTCTTAGGGTTAGGATATGAGGTGCATGGTATTGTCAGAAGGAATTCAGTGCCGGAGCATCAACAGAGCAGAATCGAATTTGTAAGAGAAAATTTGCATGTAAGTTACGGGGATCTTTTAGATATTTCGGGACTTGACAGGCTTTTAAATAAGATTCAACCTGATGAAATATANNGCAAAATACTACCAGGCAAGCTCATCAGAAATGTTTGGCACATCTGTGGATAGCGATGGTTATCAACGCGAAACCACTCCGTTTCAACCAACGAGCCCTTATGGCTGTGCAAAAGTATTTGCATTTAACATTACCCGTAATTACCGTAAAAGCTACAATCTTCATGCGGTGAATGGAATACTTTTCAACCATGAATCACCACGGCGGGGAAGCAACTTTGTTACAAATAAAGTCATAAAGGGAGCTGTAATGATCAAGAAAGGTATGGCCAAAAAACTTGAACTTGGGAATATGGATTCTTTTCGGGACTGGGGACATTCTAAAGATTACGTCTGCGCGATGCACATGATAATTAATCATAATATTCCTGATGATTTTGTCGTCGCTATGGGACAAACCCATTCAGTTAGAGAAATGACTGATTATGTGTTTTCGAAACTCGGCCTTGATTATAAAGAATATGTCGTTCAGAACCCTGTTTATTTAAGACCTGAAGAGTTGCCATATTTAAGAGGAGATAGTTCAAAACTCCGGAGTACTTTTAACTGGGTACCAGAATACACTTTTGAAATGATTATGGATGAAATGATTGAATTCTGGATGGATAAACTATAAAATCTAATTCTTCCCATGGAAAATATATTCTTCGATTTAACACAACTGAAGCATTGTGGTAAAAATGTAATCATTGGAAAAACAGTTCGAATTCGCTACCCAGAATTAGTTGAGATAGGTGATAATGTAATTATTGATGATTTCACGTATATTTCAACTCAGCTAAAATTGCACTCAAATGTTCATATTTCAGCCGGATGTAAAATTATCGGAGGTAAATCTTCTTTTGTTGAAATGAAAGAGTTTTCTACTCTGGCGCCTAATGTTGTGCTTTCTGCCGGGTGTGATGATTATATAAGTGGTATTGCAACTCCAGTTGTCCATATTAAATATAAAGGAAATCCAAAGATTGGCAAAATAGTTTTAAATAAACATTGTATTGTTGGAGCCGGCTCAGTTGTTCTACCAGATGTCATTTTTGAAGAAGGAGCATGTCTAGGGGCGCTATCATTGGCAAAAGTTGATCTTGAAGAATATGGCTTGTATGCTGGGATTCCTTCAAAGTTTATCAAGAAAAGGAATAAGGAAGAAATCTTAAGACTAGAAAAAAAATTCATTAATGAATCCAGATAAGTTCATTCCTCAAATGGAACCCTGGTTTGGCTCCGAAGAAAAGGAAGCGCTGAATCAATATATGGAGGAAGGTGGTTGGTTAACGGAGTTTAAAAGAACCTCTGAATTTGAACGTAGAATTGCCGAATACACAGGAGCAAAACATTGTATTGTTGTAAATAATGGCACTATTAGTCTGACTCTAATGGCGTTGGCTGCTGGCATTAATGCAGGTGACGAAGTGATTGTGCCCAATTATACAATGATAGCAACTCCGAATTCAATAAAGATGTTTGGTGCTGTACCAATATTTGTTGATGTTGAAAGGGAGACCCTATGCATGGACATTGAAGGTGCTAAAAAAGCAATTACTCCAAAAACAAAAGCAATTTTTTTTGTTAATGTAAACGGACGATACCCAAAAGCCGGAATAAAGGCTTTTCAAACATTGTGTTATGATAAAGGACTTATTTTACTTGAAGATGCAGCTCAATCCTTAGGTTCTTTTTATCCAGATGGCAAGCATCAGGGTACTGTGGGTTTATCTGGCAGCTTTTCCTTCTCCTCACCAAAAGTAATTTCAACCGGGCAGGGAGGAGCTATTATTACGGATGATGACAATATAGCGATAAGCATCAGAAAATTGAAAGATTTTGGTCGGAGTGGCGGAGGGAATGATATTCATGATTCAATAGGATTCAATTTTAAATTTACGGAACTCCAGGCAGTTATAGGAAATGAGCAAATGAAAAAATTGCCATGGCGTGTTGACCGGAAAAAAGAAATTATGAGCCTTTATAGAAGAAATTTAGCTGGATTAAATGAAGTCAAGTTTTTCGAGCAGGATTTATCATGCACAACTCCATGGTTTATTGATATTTTAGCAGAGAACAGAAATGGATTGTCTGAATACCTGAAAGAAAATGGTATTGGATCAAGACCAATGTATCCGCCGATTAATAAACAACAAGCGTATAATTTAAAAGGAAATTATCCTGTGTCAAATCTTGTCGGAGTAAAAGGTCTTTGGTTACCGTCTTCATCACAACTTACAGATAGCGATATTATAAAAACAGCAAGTGCAATTCGTCAGTTCTATAAATAAAATCTATAGCCAAAATTAGGTTACTCATAGAATGGATAAAATCACCTTATCTTATGTTCTCACAACTTTTAATAAAATAACATATATTAAAGTTGTATTGCCGGAATTAATCCGGAATAAAAAAAAAGATGAAGAAATTATTGTAATTGACGGGGGTAGTACTGATGAAACAAGTGAATTTCTTAGTGAATTAAAGAGAACAAATAAAATAGATTATTTTATATCTGAAAAAGATAAGGGAGAAGCCCATGGGTTTAATAAAGGACTTTTGTTAGCTAAAGGAGACCTGATAAAAATTTTTACCGACGATGATGCTTATTATTACCCTGCCATAAATGCATGTAAAGAATATATGCTCTCATATCCTGAAATTGATGTAATGGCAGGCAATACTGCAGGTATGGATATTTCGAATAAACTCAGCCTCTTCTGGGACGAAGATTTTTATCTGGATTTCTTAAACTGGAAAGAGGGAAAGATGAAGAGATTTTTTTTTAATGGCACTTGTCTGATGCTTCGCAGATCGTCTCTTCCACTTATCGGGTTAGTTGACACTTCTGTAATAAGAACAGATCTTGAATATAGTTTAAGAATTAGCGGCGTAGCAAACCTGGCATGGTGCACCGGATTGATTTCTGTTCGAATTCTGAATCCTCAAAGCAATACATTAATTTATGATTATACCCGACTAGCTGAAGTGGATAGAATATGCGGATATTATAACTATTTTGAGGAAAAAAATTTAATCAGACGCATGAATCAACCTTCTTTAATAAAGGGGACATTAAAACGAATCATGAGAAAGATTAGAAATACCAGGAACCGGCAACCCGAAAATAATAGTTCAGCTGTTCCATTCAATTCATTTAATGAGGCTCATGAATATTGTCAGAAATGGCTGAAAGAACATTTATTAAATCAAACGATTAGTTTCTTATCTAAATAATACCAGGATGACTGATAGTAATTTTTATTATAAACTGACAAAAGAAAATATTGAAATATTTGATAAAAATCTTGATATGAATCCTGATCTGAAATCAAGGATTGAATTAATAAAACACCCCGTATTTGATAAAAGCAATATTGAAATCTCTTTTGCAAGTAATGGACCAGGATCAGCCATCAGCAAAAATGAAGATGAAGAATCGGTTAAGGAAATCACCGTTTCAATCGATGATTTAGTGAATGGTAAGATTATTCCAAAAGTTGATTTTATTAAAATGGATATTGAAGGTTCGGAGCTTAAGGCCCTCAAGGGGGCCGAGACAACATTAAAAACTTTTAGACCAAGATTGGCCATTTGTTTATATCATAACATTGACGATTTCAGAACCATTCCTGAGTATATTCATTCATTAAATATCGGGTATAAATTTTACTTTGGACACTTCAGTATTCATTCTGAGGAAAGTGTTTTATTTGCAAAAGCTGATCGATGAAAAGGATCTATGTTACTAAGCCATATCTTCCTCCTTTGAAGGAATTTATACCTTATCTTGAAAAGATCTGGGACAGCCATATACTTACCAACGATGGCCCTTTTCATAAAGAACTTGAGCAGAAACTTTGCGAATATCTTGGTGTAAAACATATTTCACTATTTTCAAATGGTACTCTTGCCCTTGTAACAGCCCTTCAGGCATTGCATATTATCGGTGAAGTAATAACCACTCCTTATAGTTTCGTGGCAACAACCCATGCATTATGGTGGAATAATATAAAACCTGTTTTTGTAGATATTGAACAAAACACTTTTAATATTGATCCTGAAAAGATTGAATCAGCAATAACCCCCCGGACGACTGCCATTCTTCCGGTGCATGTATATGGCAATCCCTGTGATGTGCAAAAAATTAAAAAGATAGCTGATGTTTATGGGCTAAAAGTAATTTATGATGCCTGTCATGCCTTTGGGGTAAAAATAAATGGAGACTCCGTTTTAAATTTTGGTGACTTATCTGTCATGAGTTTTCATGCCACAAAGGTTTTCAACACTTTTGAGGGAGGAGCAATTGTGTGTCATGATGAGAAAACAAAGAAGCATATTGACCAATTAAAAAACTTTGGTATAATTGATGAGACCACGGTTGTTACTCCTGGTATTAATGCAAAAATGAACGAGTTCCAGGCAGCATTAGGAGTCCTGCAAATCAAATACATAAAAAAATCGATTGAAAAAAGAAAAATAATAACCGAAAACTATAGAAAAAGACTTGAAAATATTCCGGGGATTTCCTTTTTTATGGATAGGCCTGAAGTAAAACATAATTATGCATATTTCCCTATTTTGATTAATGCAAAGGAATTTGGCAAAACGCGGGATGATGTTTATGAAGAATTTAAAACTAACAATATATTCTGCAGGCGATATTTTTATCCCCTGATTAGTCAGTTTCCAATGTATCAAAATCTTGAGTCTTCACGACCCGGGGAAATGCCCATTGCGGAAAGAATAACTGAAGAAGTGATTTGCTTACCGATTTATCCTGATCTGGAAATTTCTGATGTTGATTTAATATGTGGATTAATTATCAAATTGAGGAAATGAAGCTTGCAATAATGCAACCATATGCTTTTCCTTATATTGGTTATTTCCAGTTAATTAATGCTACGGACAAATTTGTTATTCTCGATGATGTCAATTTTATTATGCGTGGTTGGATAAACCGAAACAGGATTTTAGTCAATGGGAAAGAGAATCTCTTTTCAATCCCTCTTAAAAAAATATCACAAAATAAGCTGATCTGCGATTGCGAACTGGTCGAAGGTAATTGGAAAGTAAAATTTTTAAAGACAATTGAAGTATCTTATAAAAAGGCCCCTTTTTTTAAACAATGCTTTGAGATTATATCTTCCATTCTATTATCTGAGGAATTAAATCTTTCAAAGTGGTTAGTATTTCAAATAAATACAATTTGTGACTATTTAGAGATTAACACCAAAATTGTTGAATCTTCAAGAGTCTACAGTAACCAACATTTAAAAGCTCAGTATAAAATTATTGATATCTGTAAACGGGAGAATGCCCGGACTTATTATAATGCAATTGGGGGGAAACTTCTTTACAGAATAAGTGACTTTAAAAATAATAATATAGAGCTTCGCTTCTTAAATACGCTACCAGGAAAATATCCTCAGTTTAATAATGAATTTATCCCTTTTCTTTCAATAATTGATGTGATGATGTTTAATAATAAAAATGAAATACAGAACCTGCTGAATAAATTTGTATTGATATGAATGAACAGAAGTTTAAAGAAGTTGTAAAAAATGTTTTACAAATTGAAATATCGGAAGTCGATGAGAATATGAAATTCAAAGATATGGAAATATGGGATTCCATGACTTTCATGATGTTGATTGTAAGAATGGAGGAGGCATTCAATATTTCTCTTACCGATGATGAAATAATCGAACTGGATTGTATTAAAAAAGCAAAGGAGATAATAAACAGAAAACTTAAGAAATAATATTTTGTTTATGGAATACCCCAATAGAAAAATAATAATCACTGGTGCTGCCAGTGGCTTTGGTTCTTTCCTTACTGAATATTTAAAAGACAAAGCAGAAAAGCTTTTATTGATTGACATAAATAAGGATGGTCTTCAAAAATTCAGTGGATCAAAAAATATTGCCTTGTTTTATTGTGACCTTACAGATTATGAGGCAACAACAAATGTGATAAAGGAAATCTATGAAATGGACCCGGATACAAATGTTCTGATAAATAATGCCGGAATAATTCACAGCGAATTGCTGATAAACTTTTTTAACAGACAAGATCGCAGACATTCAAAAGAGAATTGGGATAAAATGTTAAATGTGAACCTGACAACAGTATTTAATTGTTCTGTCAATGTTGTAGATAATATGATCAGGAATAAGGTTAAAGGTCTGATAATAAATATAAGTTCGATTTCAGCAAATGGTAATTCCGGACAATCTGTTTATTCGGCTGCTAAGGCGGGTGTTAATGCACTCACTGCTGCCTGGAGCAGGGAACTTAGCTTGTTTAGCATAAGGACAGCAGGAATTGCCCCAGGATTCTTCGATACTCCATCCACTCATAATGCATTGAAGGGAAATATTGTAAAAAAAATAATCAGTGAAATTCCTTGCAAACGACTTGGTCAATTAGAGGAACTGGCAAACGCAGTAGATTTTATCATCGATAATGAATATTTCAATGGAAAAATCCTTGAAATAGATGGAGGAATGGTTTTGTCAAACGGATAATTATATCAGGAATGTATATTTATAATTTAGGACTTCTATTTTATTCCATTGCAGCTGAATCATCCTTTGATTCAGCTCTCCTATTAAATGAACAAGAGAAAGTTAGTTTCGAAGAGTTGAATTGTCTTTCTAATCAGATTGCCCGATATTTACTCTATCGGAAGATTAACAAAAATGATGTTATTGGAATTTTCAATACCAAGTCAAAAGAAAGTTTTGCTTTGATGCTTGCTTGTTTGAAAATTGGCGCAATCTATGTAAATCTTGATAATGACAGTCCTTTTGAAAGGATAAAGAAAATTATTGACAAGTGTAATCCCGTATTATTATCCTTTGATCAAACAACGATTCTATTACAAATTAGAAACATTGAGATTCCTCAACTTGATATTATTTCTGAAAGTTTTCGTACGAGCCTGGAATCCTTCCCGGATACGAATCTTGATTTTACACTATCAGTATGTTCCGATAATCCTGCTTACATTATGTTCACCTCGGGCTCTACGGGTTTCCCTAAAGGAGCGGTAATGACTCATCAGAATTTGATTAATTTTATTCTTTGGGCAAAACAGACTTATTGCATTGAAAAAGGCGACATTCTGACGAATGTTAACCCGATGTATTTTGATAACTCCGTTTTTGATTTTTATGCGAGTCTTTTCAATGGGGCTGCCATGGCCCCGGTTGATGCTTTAACTGTCGGACAGGCAAAAAAACTGGTTGCATATATTGATAAAATAAAAGCGACAATATGGTTTTCGGTTCCCTCTCTGCTTGTCTTTTTAATTACAATGAAAGCTCTTACAAAAGATGTATTTAAACATGTCAGAATTATTACTTTCGGCGGAGAAGGATTTCCCAAGCCTAAACTTAAATTTCTTTTTGATCTGTTTGCAAACCGGATTAGAATTGTAAATGTATATGGTCCGACAGAATGCACTTGTATATGTTCAGCATACGATGTGAAGATGGAAGATTTTAATGATATGATTAACCTTGCGCCATTAGGATTTTTGGCTCCAGATTTTGATTATCTTATCCTTGACGAAAACAACAATGAGGCAAAATCCGGAGAACTTGTACTTGGTGGACCTCAGGTCGGACTTGGTTATTATAACGATCAGGAGAGAACAGAAAAGTCTTTCATGCAACATCCTTTTATTAAAAACTACAGGAAGGTTTTATATAAAACCGGAGATATTGTGAGAAAGGACAAAAATGGGATTATTCATATTCTTGGAAGAGCTGATAACCAGATTAAACACATGGGTTACAGGATAGAACTTGAAGAAATTGAGGCTGGATTTAACAGATTAGAATATATTAATGAATCCGGCGCAGTGTACGAGAAGTTTAACGATGGTTTAGGTCAGATCAAAGCGTTTGTAACATTAAAGAGCAATGTTACGATTGAATCGATCAGACATGATTTAAAAAAAATTCTCCCCTCATATATGATCCCAAGAATAATAACAATATTGGATACACTGCCCAGGAATCAAAACGGGAAGATTGACAGGTTATCCTTAAAAAACATAAAATAATTAAAATGAAAGACCTCATAATATTTGGGAATGGGAAAATTGCTGACGTCGTTTTCTATTACGCCAAAAATGAATGCAATTTTAGTGTGGTTGCTTTTACAGCTGACAAGGAATATATCCATGAAAATAGTTACCATGCTTTGCCTTTAATTCCTTTCTCTGAAATTGAGAAGTATTTTAAACCTGATGATTATTCAATGTTCATAGCTATTGGATATCAGGATTTAAACAGACTTAGAGAAGCTAAATACCTGGCAGCAAAAAAGATAGGATATGAAATTGTTTCAATTGTAAGTCCCCTGTCAAAATTGCCTTCAACAGTTAAGTATGGTGAAAATTGTTTCATTATGCCGCCTTCAATTATTCATCCTGAAGTTGAAATAGGGAATAATACCTTTGTCTGGAGCGGAGCAATGATCGGCCATCACACAATTATTGGAGATAACTGTTGGCTGACATCCTGTACGAATATTTCAGGCGTGGTGAAAGTTGGCAATAACTGTTTTTTTGCTGTTAACTCTACAGTAGGGCATGGTGTAACAATTGGAAACAAATGTTTTCTGGGTGCTAATACACTTGTAACTAAAAATCTTGCAGATAATAAAGTTGTTATTGAAGAATCTTCAAAGATATTCCGATTAGAGAGCGAACAATTTCTCAGGTTTTCGAAATTCACTGATTTATGAATTAAATAAACGCTGAAGATAATAATTATGAAAAGAAGCTGATCGTTTTAAGCAAATTAGGATGAATTACGATATTAAATCAGAAAGACTTTTCTTACGACAACCGTGTATGGATGATGTTAAAGCATTATATAAGTTGATGTCCGATGAAAAGCTCACTCACTTCTTGACATGGGAACTGCATACTGATATTGAAACAACAAAAGCCCTTGTTCAAAGCCTTATTTATTCACAACAAAATGATAAAGGGTACCATTGGTGTATATGTTTAAATAAAAAACTAATTGGGCTTGTATCTTTGATTGATGTCAGAAGGAAAATCAGGACATGGACGCTTGACCGGGCTGAATTATCATATTGGATAGGATCTCTCAATCAGGGAAGAGGTTATGCAACCGAAGCAAGTAAAAAAGTTATGGATTTTGGTTTTATTAACTTGAATCTTCATAAGATTATTGTTGCTCATGCAACAGAAAACATTGAGTCAGAGAGAATATGTAAAAAACTGAACTTTAGTCAATATGCTTATGAACAAGATGCCTTTCAAAAGAACAATGTCTGGCATGATCTGATCTGGTATGAACTAATAAAAAGTAAAAATGAGAGTAAGTAATTTAGCAAAATACAAATGTCCGATTTCTGGGGAAGGACTGGAATTAGACAAATCTTCTGAAATTATTAGTGGCAAAATTACAGATGGGATTTTATTATCCAGGGGGAATCAAAAAAAATATTTCATTAAAAATGGATATATCGATTTTATTACCCCGGAACAAGAGATTAAAGGTGCAGCTTTTGCCAGGAAATACTATTCTGAAATAGCAAAAACATATGATGAAAATGTACATATTACGTTTGAATTATATAAAGAAAAGGAATTGACTGTACGGAACCGAATGATTGATTTGTTAGAGTTGAAACCAAATTATGAAGTATTGGAAGTTTCTGCAGGAACGGGGAAAGATTCAGAAATAATAGCATCAAGACTTGGTAAGGAAGGAGGATTATGGTTATTGGATATTTCCCCGGATATGCTGGTATACAATATTGAGCGATTAAAATCCGTGGAAATCCCCACTGAATTTATTGTTGCAAGCGCCTGCTCTCTTCCATTTGTTGATAATTCTTTCGATGCATTATATTGTTTTGCAGGAGTTGGACATTTTCCTGATCTGCCAAAAGGTTTAAAAGAAATGACAAGAGTAGTAAAGCCAGGAGGGAAAGTTGTTTTTTGTGAGAAAAATGTACCTGATTGGTTAAGGGACACTGAATATGGGAAAATTTGTATAAACAATAATCCAATGTTTGCTGATCCTGTACCTTTAAAACACATACCGGTCGAAGCCAGAGATGTCGGTGTAAGATGGATAAACGGCAATGTTCATTATGTTTTTGATTTTACTGTTGGAGTTGGAGAACCCAAAGGCAATTTTGACTTAGAATTACCAGGAGAAAGAGGGGGGACTTTTAATACACGATACTATGGTAAAATAGAAGGGGTCACGGCTGAAACTAAAAAAAAGGTAATTGAAGCGCAAAAACTTACAGGTAAAAGCATGCATAAATGGTTAGATGAGATAATACTAAGGGAGGCGGGAAAGATATTAAATGAGAATAAAAAATGAAATGGAATAAAAAAGGGTTAATTTTTAAACCATCTAATGCACCTGAATTTGGATTTACTCATATTCAATGCCCATCAGCTATTGTTCTCCAAGAAAGAATAAGGATTTTTTTTGGTTCAAGACTTAAAGATGGATCAGGTGGAATATTTTATATGGATCTAGACGCAAAAAATCCCCCAAAGGTATTGTATATTCATGACAAACCAATATTAACTAAAGGTTTACCAGGTTCTTTCGACCAAGATGGAGTTTTGCAGGTTTGCTTAAATAAAAATGGACAGGATCTTTATATGTATTATGGTGGATTTTCAAAAATGATTGCTAGTCCACATACCTGTATGATGGGTCTTGCTAATAGTAGAGATAATGGTGAGTCATTTATTAAGCTAAGTGAAGGTCCAATTTTGCCCATTTCAAAAGTTGATCCCTTTTTAATTGGTTCAGCTGATGTTATTTTTCATGAAAATAAGTGGCATATGATATATACGTCAGGAACAAAATGGTTTAATATTGATAATCAGTTTGAATTATCGTATGCTCTTAAATATGCAAGCTCTACAGACGGCATTATTTGGAACCCATCAGGATTTATTGTTATCCCCCAAGAAACAGAATTTTATGCTGATTGTAAACCTTCAATTATTAAAATTGGAGATACATTTCATATGTACTTTAGTACTCGAAAGGTTTTTGACTATCATGATAATGGTGCTAATTCATATCGTTTGGGTTATGCTACTTCCAAAGATTTGATTAACTGGAGACGTAATGATAGTATTGGAGGAATTGATATATCTTCAGAAGGATGGGATTCTGCAATGATTTGCTATTCAAATGTAATAGAATATAATGATAAAGTTTATTTATTTTACAATGGTAATAGCTTTGGGAAAAGTGGTTTTGGTTACGCTGAATTAGAATTTTAATTATTAAAAATATGACAATATGCAACACGATCCTACAAAAGCGAAATTTGAATATTTAAAACACCATAAATTGAGACCAGAATATGAAACTGGGCTGAAAGCATTATTGGAAATGGAAATCAGCAAACAAGATTTAATACATCATTTTCCTGCATTTATTGGTCATCAAACATTAGCACGTCAAATAACATTATACGAAGCTTATAAGATGACTTTAGAAGTAGCTGGACATATTGCAGAAGTAGGAGTCAATTTGGGTTTTGGTTCTCTGTTATTTGCCAAACTTACCAAAATTTTCGAACCAAATTCTTTGACTCTTGTACATGGTTTCGATTGGTGTCAGGGAAATATTCCTACAAAGGAAGAAGAACATGTAATAAAAAAAGGTTCTTATTGCACACCAGAAGAAAAAGTCAGGGAAATTGTTAAAGTACAGGGGTTAAACAATATTGTTCATTTGCATAATCTTGATGCATCCAAAGAGTTACCAGCTTTTTTTAAAGAAAATAATCATTTGCAATTCAAGTTAGTTTTCCTTGATTGCGGTTTATATGATGTGGTTTCAGAATGTTTAAAGCATTTTTGGGAAAGAATAACTCCGGGTGGTATACTTCTACTTGATCATTATTCTTTTGAACTTGCCCCTGGTGAAATGCGTGCTATAAGAGATGTTCTTCCACATGTAAAATGGAAGCAATTCCCGTTTGGATGGATGCCTTGTGCTTATGCGATAAAAGAATAAAAAATGGGTATTGATAATATGCCAAAACCATTGCTCAGCATTTGCTGTGTAACCTATAATCACGAAAACTACATCCGCGAATGTTTAAATGGGTTTGTGACGCAGAAAACAACTTTTCATTTTGAAATATTAGTGCATGAAGATGCTTCAACAGATAATACGGCACAAATTGTAAAAGAATACGAGTCAAAATTTCCTCATTTGTTTCGTTGTGTATATCAAACCGAAAATCAATTTGCTAAGCAGAATACATTAGTAAATATCCTTTTCCCAATGTCCCAGGGTAAATATATTGCTCTCTGCGAAGGCGACGATTACTGGACCGATCCCTACAAACTGCAAAAGCAAGTGGATTTTTTAGAAGCTAACCCCGGATATTCAATATGTTTTCATAATGCAGAGATTATAGACGAGGGAACACAATTGTCTGAAGGATTATTTGTCGGACTACAAAAACAACAATATGTTCAATTAAATTCATCACGCGAAGTTTTGCCTTATGAGATAATGATCGATTGGATCGTTCCAACAGCTTCATGTTTGTTTAGGTCAAACCTGATAGATTACAAAAAAATTAATAGCAATAATTTTGTGTTTGGCGACATCGCATTGTTTTTGTCGCTTACAGCTAAAGGGAAAGTATTCTATTTAAACGAAATCATGTCGGTTTACAGAAAAAGTTTAAGAGGAGCAAGGTTTTCTAATGATGGGGAATATAAAAATGGCAGGTGGGAAAGGCATTATAATGAATTAACCAGGCTTTGCCCGGATAAGGAGCTCGAATTTGTTATAAACTATTTTAAATGTGAAGTATTAATTTATTCAAGAGCTTTTTTTTTCTATGATTTAAATTGGATTACAAGTTATCAGAAACATAAGGCATTTAAAAAAACTTTCTCCCAAATGAATAAAAGCAATAACGCAATTCCTTTAAATATTAAGAAAAGAATGTTAAATAAATTAACGGAATTCAATAATAGTGTGAATCATGATCAAAGAAAAAGCATAAGTGTAAAACGGTATGCGTATGTACTTTTTAAAAAAAGTTTCAGCTTTATCCGACATTTCATTACAGCTAAAACATGAATAAGAGTCTTTTGTTACTAATTAAGACATTACGATATTTTTTGTTTTGTTTAGCACAGCTTATTAAGTTGATAAAGTCATTTTTTAATAATTTATTTTTCCCCATAGCTTATCTTTTTTATAATATTTCAAGCAATAAATCAATTATCGAAATTGAGATTAACAGATGGATCAAAGAGCTTTTTCTGGAGAATAAGAACAATTATTCCAATCTGTTTAACTTACTGACACATTATCCTGAATTCAGAAATTTGTTCTATTATCGTTTGGAAAGCTATTCAATACTCATAAAATGGTATTATCCTCCTTTAAAAAGTTTACATATTAATACTCCTAAAATTGGTGCGGGTCTGTTTATTCAACATGGGTTTTCAACTATAATAGCCGCTTCGGAAATTGGCGAAAATTGTTGGATAAATCAACAAGTCACTATTGGAAATACCAATAAAACGGATTGCCCGGTTATTAAAGACAATGTTACTGTTTATGCCGGAGCTAAAGTTATTGGTAAAGTAATTGTTGGCAATAATGTTAAGATAGGAGCGAATGCTGTTGTGGTTAAAGATGTTCCGGATAATTCAACAGCAGTCGGAGTGCCGGCAAGGAATATTCCCAAAATTTATGACTAATATTATTCATTCGTATTTGACTTGATTTTCAACCCTAACAGTAGTTTATTTTAATTTTAAAGTCTTTAAGAAGGCAAAATCCGCAATTGTCTTTATTAAAATTTTTAATTAAACTCCTAAACATGGTCCATCTTTCTGTTGTTATTCCTGTTTATGGCTGCAAGACATGCCTGAATGAGCTTTATAAAAGGTTGGATGAAACCTTAAACAAAATTAATTCAAATTTTGAAATCATTTTTGTTAATGATGCCAGCCCTGATGGGGCATGGGAAACTATTGTTGAGTTGGCAAATAAAGACCAAAGAGTAAAAGGGATTAACTTCTCACGCAATTTTGGACAACACTTTGCAATAATCGCAGGTCTTGATCATTGCGAGGGTGAATGGGTGGTTGTAATGGATTGTGATTTGCAGGATCAACCGGAGGAAATAATAAAACTATACGATAAGAAGGAAGACGGTTATCAGATTGTATTTGCCCAAAGGATTCAGAGAAAAGATAAATGGCTAAAGCGATTATTTTCTAAAATGTTCTATGCTATTTTGGGTTATCTGACTGATACAATTCAGGACCCGGCAACAGCAAATTTTGGTATTTACCAGAAAAATGTAATTGATTCAATTCGTAAAATGGGAGATTCCCATAAGTATTTTCCAACAATGGTAAGATGGGTTGGTTTTAAATATACGAAAATTCCAGTCTCTCATGCTGAGAGAAATAGTGGGCATACCTCATATTCATTCAAAAAACTAATAAGATTAGCTGTTGATATAATACTTACTTTTTCAGATAAACCATTGAGACTGACAGTAAAATTTGGATTTGTGATATCCTGTTTGGCTACTGTTTTTGCCATATACAACATGATTTTATTTTTTGATAATAAGATACTTGTTCCCGGATATACCTCATTGATTATTTCTGTCTGGTTTCTTTCAGGATTGATCATAATGGTGCTAGGGGTGGTTGGTCTTTATGTTGGTAAGACTTTTGATAAAGTAAAAGGCCGGCCAAACTATCTTATTATGGATAAAACTTTTTAGAATGTTTATCAATGCTATTGAATGTTTGGAATGGGATTCTCGGTTTTTCGGCTATTCTGTTGCTAAAATTGTTTTAGATGCTCAGGGATATTATTTAATAGAAGATTTGTTCAGACAAATAGTCACAGAAAAAATTCGTTTAACCTATTTATTTGTGCCTATATCCCAAACGAGACTAAATATTCTCATTTCTGATAAAGGAAGCATACTGGTTGATCAGAAAACTGTATTTTCAAAAAAAACAGAAAAACATATAAGATTTTCTAATGACATAATTGAATATCAGGAAACTGAGATAAATGATAGACTTATCAATTTGGTTTTACAGGCTGGATTATTCTCGCGATTCCGTTTGGATATTAACTTTTCTGACAAAGAATATGAAAAACTATATATTGAATGGCTTACAAAATCTATAAATAAGACATTAGCTATTAAAACATTTGTTGTGAAAAACGGGTCAGAAATTATTGGCATTACAACTTTAGGTGAAAGATCAAAATTTGCAGATATCGGACTTGTTGCTGTTGACAAAAATTTCAGAGGACGAGGAATTGCATATGATTTAATTCATTCAGCTGATAACACTGCCTGTGGTTTGGGATATGATGAAATAAAAGTGGTTACTCAGTTGCAAAATAAAGGTGCGTGCAGGCTATATGAAAAGTGTAATTTTCAAATTGAAAGCATAACAAACGTATATCATTATTGGCAATAGAATATGCAAATCCCGTTTAAGAAATCCCATCTATCCGGTAAGGAATTAGAATACATAAAAGATGTCGTTTCACGTGGGGGAATTATACGGGAATGAGAATTATACTCTCAAAAAAGCCAGGAGTTCTTTCAATCACAATATATGTTTGAATTATGATAATTCTTGATGTGTTTTTTCAGGATTTAAAATTTCAGGATGGAATGTGGCAGCCATTTGAAATCGAGAAAATTTCCTATCCTGATAATGGTAATAATTCATGTTATGAAATTGAAGATCAAAGTTTTTGGTTCAAAAACAGGAATAAAATTATTTATGAAGTTATTAAAAAATATTCGATTGGTGGCCCAATATTCGATGTAGGAGGAGGGAATGGATTTGTTTCAAACTACCTGAGTAAATTGGGTTTCGATACTGTTTTAATAGAGCCCGGGGTTGGCGGGTGCATAAATGGAAGGGGAAGAGGGCTTAAAAATATTATAAATTCTAATTTTGATACAACTCATTTCTATCCAAACAGCATACCCAATATAGGTATATTCGACGTTTTAGAACATGTTGATAATCAGAATAAATTTTTAGAAATTCTGTACACTAATATGGTTCCTGGTGGCAGACTTTTTATAAC
Source organism: Bacteroidales bacterium (assembly GCA_003141415.1). Lineage (GTDB taxonomy): Bacteria > Bacteroidota > Bacteroidia > Bacteroidales > VadinHA17 > LD21. The sequence goes on along the minus strand of PLLX01000082.1, from coordinate 28,050 downwards.
AGTGCCCTCATTTAACATACTTTGGTCTGAAGAAGATAGACAGGCAGGACATTATCGCAGGTATAGGAATAAAGAATTGCATAAATTACTCGATGATTATGGATTCGATGTACTTTATGCATCTTATTTTTTTTCTTTTTTAATCATTCCGATTTTTCTTTTTAGAACAATTCCTTCAATACTTGGCTTTTATAAAATTAACTCTCAACAATTTAAAAGGCAACATCGCTCAAATTCAAATCCAAACTGCTTATTAGAGATGCTAATGAAATTTGAACTTAATAAAGTAAAAAAAGGCAAATCGATATTTTTTGGTAGCAGTTCATTATTAGTTGCAAGAAAAAGATGAATATTACTTTTAACAAACCCCACCTCACAGTCAAAGAGTTGGATTACATAAAAAATGCCATAGTCAGGGGTAAAAATTTCTAATGATGTTATGTGTACTTATAAATAAAAGATATTTTTAAAAAGACAGGAGTTTTTAATAGAAAACAAAAATGGGTACTTTTATTAAACTATTCAGAGAAAAAAACATCTATTTAATATTACTATTTTATACCCTTTATTATGTTTTAACATTAATTACTGCCTACACTATTTTGGAAGATGAAGCCTGGTATGCTAATGCTGCATATAGTTTTTCACAATGTGAGTGGGTTAATACTAAATTAATTGGAGGCGGTCTGCCTAATTTTATTTATCCAGTATTTGAAGGTATAATATTTAAATTATTAGGTTTTTCTTTTTTAAATGCGCGTTTAACATCTTTCCTATTTGGTTTTTTTTCAATTATCATTTTCCGTTCAATACTTAAGCTCTTAAATATTAAGAATCATATTATATTTATTATTCTCTTATTATTTATTTTTTCACCAGGCTACTTCCATACCTTTCATATTGCTCGTCCTGAATCAGCAGCTGTCTTTTTTTCTTTAGTTTCAATTTTATATTTTCTTAAAAGCAAAAGAAATGAAAAACATGAAAAAATAAATATCTGTTTATGTTCATTTTTTAGTGGTATTGCCTTTTTGTCGCATCCATTTACTTTTCCAATTTATTTGATTTTTGGGGGTTATTATTTAATACATTTTTTTAAACAAAAAAAACTTCTTAATGTATTTTACTTTTCCATTATTGCAATACTTATTTTCTTCCTCTTTATAATTAATTCTTATATTGTTTTTGGAAAAAATTTTGAAGTAATATTAAATCGGACTTCTGGCAATAATTCAATTATATATAATAGCGGACATTTTTTTGTGAATTTTCTTAGCATTAGAATGTTATCTAAAAACGGTCTGTTATTAATTACTTTTGCCATATTACCTGGATTAATCTTGTGGAAAAACATTACATTAAGATTTATAAGTTTTACTACAATAATGTATTTGATCATAGCCAGTTTCATATTTTCTTCAAGTCATGTCGGAAATTATCTGATGTTAAATTATATTGGTTTATTTTCAATATTTTCAATAGCAATATTGGTTAATATTTATGATAAAAAAATCATACTTTTAATATGTATTTTTTACATAATAACTTATTCAATTTTAAACATCAAAAAAAATCATAATAATAATATCAGTGTCCATGACGAAATTAATTTACTGTTAAATTCTAAAATTCCTTCAGGGGCAAAAGTATATGGTGATATGCGGTTTTGGTTTCTGTTACCAAAAACAAATTTTACTGCAATTTATTTTAATAGATATAAGAAATCGCTAAATGAAACAATATCAGAGTCAGATTGGATTTTAGTTTGTAATGATTTTGCTTATAATAATGTAACAAACTTTTATCAGATTCTACAGTCAGCTCATGATATGAATGTTAGGCTTGATACAGTATTAAATATTCCAACAAAACAATATGGGGTAATTATGGTTTATAAAATATATAAATAATATCATTTCCCCGGTAGATACTTAGAAAATAGTATGTTTAAAATTCCTTTCAATAAACCCTACCTCACTGGCAAAGAACTTGGATACATAAAGGATGCTGTTTCCCGAGGTAAAATATCCGGGAATGGACATTATACAATAAAATGCCAAGAGTTTTTTCAACAGCGTTATGGGTTTAAAAAATGCCTGCTCACAACTTCTTGCACTGATGCTCTTGAAATGGCGGCAATTCTTTGTAATATTCAACCAGGTGATGAGGTGATTGTTCCTTCATATACTTTCGTTTCAACTGCTAATGCCTTTGTATTGCGAGGTGCCAATATTATATTTGCGGATAGTTGTCACGATCATCCCGGGATTGATGAGGATAAAATTGAAAAGCTGATTTCACCCAGGACCAAAGTCATTGTTCCTGTTCACTATGCCGGTGTGGCATGTGATATGGATAAAATTATGGCACTTGCCAATAAACATAATCTCTATGTTGTTGAAGATGCTGCACAGGCAATAGATAGCTATTATAAAGGTCGCCCCCTTGGCGGAATTGCCCACCTTGCCTGCTTTTCGTTTCACGAAACTAAGAATATCCAGTGTGGCGAAGGAGGCATGCTGGTAATAAATGATGAAAGATTCATCAGACGTGCTGAAATAATATGGGAGAAGGGAACGAATCGAACTGAATTTTCCCGGGGTGAATCAAACAAATACGAATGGAAAGATATTGGATCCTCGTTTCTACCATCTGAAATCACTGCAGCATTTTTATATGCTCAACTTGAAAATTTGTTTCAAATACAAAGTCAGAGAATGAAAATCTGGAATATCTATAACAAGTTGTTATCAGATTTAGAAATTGAAAAATATATTAAACTGCCATTTATCCCTTCTTATGCTTTTAATAATGGGCATATGTTTTATATAATCTGCAACAACAACAAAGAACGGACAAATATTATTAAGCAGTTAAAAAATATTGGAATACTATCAGTATTTCATTATTTATGTTTACATAATAGTGCTTTTTACTTAAAGACTAATAAAAACAGGGTTCTTCCAAACTGTAAATTCTTTGAAAGCAATTTATTGAGATTGCCATTTTTTTATGAGCTTTCGGAGTATGAAATAAATACAATTTGTAAAACAATAATTGCTTTTTTCAAGAACAAATGAGCATACTGAATTTGGTAAAGATCGCAATCTAAGGGAATAAACAAATGAAAAGGCGCATATTAATCATTAGTCCCAGGCCACCATATCCTTTATTTTCAGGAGGAAATCATGCTCAATTTCATTTTATCGGGGAATTGCTAAAAGAAATGGATGTGTCAGTATGTTTTGAGGTAGATGATCAAAGCTACAGCGGATACTCTGAGCTATTAAAACTTTGGGAAGGTGTAACATTTTATCCGTTATTTAATCTTAAACAAAAAAAAACAATTTTAGACTTTTACAGATGGACAAAGTGCATTATCAGAAATATTAAAGGAAGAATTTTGTCAATATTTCAGTCACGTCCTGTGAAAATTGAAGATCCGATAAAGTACGAGTCATTTATTAACATGCCCATATTTCCTCAAAAGGCCCCTTTTGTAAATCACGTGGCTGATATAGTAAGCAAAAACCAATTTGATGTGATTCAGATCGATTTCATTAGTCTTGCTCCATTGATTTATATATTACCGGAAGAGCCAATTAAAATTCTTGTCCATCACGAAATTCGTTATATCAGGATCAAGCGGGAGATGGACCTGTTTAAAAAAACAGACGCTTTTGATCTCTGCCGGTTTAGAGCAATCAAAGACGAAGAGATTTTACTTCTGAGGAAGTTTAATAAAATAATTACTCTTACTGAAAAGGATAAGGAAATTCTTTCATTGGATATTCCTTCGGAAAAAATATATGTTTCGCCGGCATCTATACCTGTTTTAAAGACAGGCCCAGTGACTTTCATCCCTTTTAAAAACAAACTTGTTTTTATCGGATCTTCCGGGCATTTGCCAAATACTGATGGAATAGATTGGTTCATTAATGAAATTCTGCCTGCGGTTGAGAAGGAAATCCCCGATATTAAACTTGAAATTATCGGTAGATGGGAATCAGATTACAAAAAGAGATACCAAAAGAGGGATATTGTTTTTTCCGGGTTTATTGAAAACCTGGAAACGGTTTTCTCTTCTTCACTTCTTATTGTCCCGATACGCATCGGCAGCGGTATGCGTCTGAAAATTATTGAGGCAGTCAACCTGGGAGTTCCTTTCATTACGACTACAATTGGTGTTGAGGGATTGAATTTTGAAAATAATAAAGAATGCATAATAGCAGACAGCGCTGAAGATTTTGGCAAAGGAATCTGTTCAATAGCAAATCAGGAATCTCGGCAGAAACAGATGACAGTTAATGCATCTACAAAATTGGACACAGAATTTTCTTTTAAAAGCGCTATTAAAAAAAGGCTTGACTTTTATAACCTTACCACTTGAAAATATTACATATTTCAACATCTGATTCGGGCGGTGCAGGATTATGCTGTATCCGTATACACAAAGGGTTATTGGAAAACGGGTATAAGAGTAAAGTGTTGGTACTGCACAAAACTTTTGACGAACCAGAGGTTTATAAATTTGAAAAGAACATTTACCGGCTTCCCAAAATCATTCGATGGCCGGTACTTTTCCTAAAGTTGGTATTACATAAACTAAAAATACCTGTTTCACAGTATCATAGACTACAGTATAAGTTAGATTCCCTCAGAGCTGTAAGTTCCCCGGATTATTCTCTTCCTGTTTCAGATTACGATCTTTCAAATCACCCTTTGGTTATAGAAGCCGATCTGATTCATTTGCACTGGACAGCAGGATTTTTGGATTGGCCCTCTTTTTTTGGTAAAGTTTCTAAATCTGTTGTTTGGACCATACATGATGAAAATCTCTATTTTGGCGGATTTCATTACCGGAAAGAGCAAATTGNNAAACATTACCTGATAAGCAACTCAGTTGATCATAATGCATTCATGCAATTTGATAAAAAGCTGAGCAGAAATGTATTCAGCCTTCCGCATGACAAGAAAATATTAATTTTTATTTCTTATTATTTAAATGATAAACGCAAAGGCTTTACTGAATTGTTAATGGCATTGAATGAGTTGGATATGTCTTATATAGCTCTGTTTGCCATCGGTATCGGGAAAGCGGAAGTTGATAATCAGATCGAAATCTATTATCCCGGAGCAATAAATGACACTAGGTTGCTATCTCTCGCCTATTCGGCAGCCGATTTTTATGTTATGCCTTCATTCCACGAAGCCTTTGCCCAAACGCCTTTGGAAGCTATGGCTTGCGGATTGCCGGTGGTGGCTTTTCCGTGCAGCGGCACAGAAGAACTTATCAATGAAAAAAATGGAGTAAGAGCAACCGAATTCACTGTAGCTTCGTTAAAGAATAGTATCAAGCTGGCAATGAGCACTAAATATGAGGCTGATTGGATACGGGAGGATGTATTAACAAGGTTTGGCGTTAAAAGCATTGTAGACCAATATACCGAAGTTTATAATGATGCTCTGAAAAATTATTAAAATGAGTAAGTTGAACTATCTGAATATTGGTTGCGGAACTAAATTTCATAAAGACTGGACCAATATAGATATGGCATCTGATAGTCCTTATGTAATTCGATATAATCTTCTGAACGGACTGCCTTTTGAAGATGAAGAATTTGATGCAGTATATCATTCCCAGGTTCTGGAACATTTTATGAAAGATGATGCGACCGTTTTTTTAAAAGAATGTTACAGGGTATTAAAACCAAATGGAATAATCAGGATAGTTGTGCCTGATCTGGAAAATATTGTTGATGAATACAAAAAATATTTAAATGAGAATCTTACCGGTCCTTCTGAGATTTCTATAGCCAATTATGACTGGATTCTACTTGAGATGTACGATCAGACTGTAAGAAACCATTGGGGAGGAAAAATGGCTGAATATCTTGAACAACCTGAACTTATCAACGAAAAGTACATCCTGGATAGAATTGGTTTTGTCGGCAGAACAATAAGAGAACAGTGTAAAAGTCAAAATAACTATTCGGGCTCCAAACCTGAAGTCTCAGCGTTTTTAAGATTGGCCAGAAAAATCAAGCGATTTTTTTTTCAATTTAATTCAGGGCAAACGGCATTTCGCCAAAAAATGTTAAGATTTTTTCTGACAAAAAAAGAATTCGGATATTATAAGCTGGGTAAATTCAGAATGGGAGGAGAGATCCATTTTTGGATGTATGAAAGGTTTTCATTAAAAATGCTGTTGGAGAAAAGTGGATTTGAACAAATCGCAGTAAAATCGCCATTTGAAAGCAATATACCAGATTGGTCTGAATATGAATTGGATGTAAAAAACGGATTAGTATATGACCCGACATCCTTATTCATTGAGGGGAGGAAACTCTAATATAATTTGCAATTGATAACTCCAATGAATCCAAAGCTTTCAATAATAACAATTAATTTAAACAATATTGGAGGTTTAAAAAAGACGATTGAAAGTGTTATAGATCAATTATATACAGATTTTGAGTATTTAATAATTGATGGTGGTTCAACAGATGGGAGCCAGGACCTGATTAGATCTAACGCCAATAAAATATCCTGTTGGATCAGCGAGCCGGATAATGGTATTTATCATGCGATGAATAAAGGTATCCGGGCAGCAAAAGGAGAATATCTCCTTTTTTTAAATTCAGGAGATTTTCTGGTAGATAATAATGTTTTAACAGAAGTCTTTAAAGAGGAGCACACGGAAGACATTCTTTGGGGTACAAGCAGATTTTCCAGGAATGGTCAGGTATTATTCAATTCACCTTCTCCTGAAAAATTAACTTTAAAATTTTTCTACAACCAGACTATTTCGCATCAGTCAACTTTTATCAGGAGTAGTTTATTTAAACAATATGGCAACTATCGGGAAGATTTTAAGATTAATTCCGATTATGAGTTTTGGATTCGCGCTATTATTTTAAACAATTGTTCAACAAAAAAGCTGAATAATGTGGTTTCCGATTATAATCTTGAAGGTTTATCAGGTAGCCAAAACAATTTAGAATTATCGAGAGAAGAAAGTAAGAAAATTTTAACACTGAGTATTCCACAGGGAATATTGGATGATTATAGTGCGTGGATGGAAGAAAGGAAGCAGTTGGAGGTCCTGTATTGGCTTAAATCTAAACAATGGATTTACCGGTTTCTCATATTCTTGTATAAAATAGCAATAAATTTCTTTTCATGGAAGAAACGACTTAGAAATAAATCGATTGGAAATGCAGAGTTGTAGCTTAGATAGAATTGTTCTGGAACATGAAATTTTTAAATTAAATGTGCGGTATTTGCGGAATAATAAGTTTTAAAGGACCAATTAATTCAGAATCTGTAAAAAGAATGAATGCATCCCTTGTTCATCGTGGTCCCGATGGTGAAGGTTATTTCTTTGATAATCATGTCGGACTAGGAATGCGCCGGCTGAGCATTATTGATCTGAAGGGAGGATGGCAACCTTTGTACAACGAAGATAAATCTGTAGTACTTGTGATTAATGGAGAGATTTATAATTACATTGAATTACGGGTTTTTTTAGTAAAAAAAGGCCACCGGTTTTCGAGCAAATGTGATGCTGAAACGGTAGTGCATCTTTACGAGGAATACGGGATAGCCGGTCTAAAACATCTTCGTGGGATGTTTGCTTTTACACTATACGATATAAAGAAACAGGTGGTTTTTTTGGTACGCGATCGTATTGGAGAAAAGCCATTATATATATCCAAAAACAGAGATCAGGTTGTATTTTGTTCTGAATTGCACTCCATGCTTGCCGGCAGATTGGTAAGCACTTCCATTAATTATAAGGCCGTTGATAAGTTTTTTCATTATCATTATATACCTGAACCAGAAACGCCGTTTAATGAAATAAATAAACTGGAAGGAAGCCATTATTTACAGATTGATTGCCAAACAAATACTATTTCTGATCACTGCTATTGGGAAATGACCGGGGCACCGGCACTTTTAGGTAATCCTGCTGACCTGATCAGGGAACAGTTAGAAGATGTCAGCAGAATTGTTATCCGCTCGGATGTCCCGGTTGGGATAGCATTAAGCGGGGGGCTCGATTCCAGCATAGTGGCAGCCCTTTCTATGAAGTACTATGGCAATAAAATGAATGCTTTCTCTGTTGGCTATGAAGGGGTACCTGAAAGTGATGAAAGAGAGGATGCCCGTAAATTTGCCGATCACCTAGGAATGGCCTTTCATGAAATAGAACTTAAAACGAATGATTTTATAGAGTTTTTTCCTGCCCTCACAGGTTTATCTGACGATCCGATTGCCGACATTTCCGCTTTTGGATATTATTCTGTTTCAAAAAAAGCAAGGGAATATGGTGTGCCTGTATTGTTGCAGGGTCAGGGCGGGGATGAATTGTTCTGGGGATATCAATGGACAAGGGATGCGCTTAAACAGGCACATCTGAAAAGCCTGATGCATAAGTATCCTTCCATAATAGTCTTCTGGTTTTATATTAAGCTATATTTCCCGAAAATTGAGTACAAAGCTTTCAGACATTGGGTGAAACAGGTCGGTGGATTAGTCCCCTCAATAAAAATGTTCCTGCTTCACAGGCAATTTCCTGTTCACCAGTTGCCATTTTACGAGACTATTTCTAAAAGTTCAGTTAAGCAGATCCGCTCAATATATGGCGATGGTTTATCTGAAGCGGTATTGGATCAGAATCCGTATAAGCTTTCTGAGCGTTGTTTACCATGGGATAATCCCGAAATCCTGATTACGGAACTGATAACAAAATCATATCTGCTTGAAAATGGTATTGCCCTGGGCGACAGGCTTTGTATGGCCAATTCCGTTGAATTAAGACTGCCTTTAGTTGATTATAAATTTGTTGAAACTGTGATCGGACTCAGAAAAAACTATAACGATAGTGCATATCCACCAAAATACTGGTTTAAAGAGGCTGCAAAAGATATCATTCCCGGTTGGGTGATGGAGCGCAGAAAAAGAGGCTTTGAACCTCCCATACAAGAATGGATTGCAGGTATAATGAAAAACTATGGTGGAAATCTGATAAATGGGAAATTAGTCAATGAAGGTATTTTGTCAAAAGGTTCAGCCAGGATATTATCTGAGAATCCTCCACGCCCGGCAATGGTCTATCCCCAATCATTCAATGCATTGGTTTTAGAGTATTGGTTTAAATCGTTACGTGAACCGTAATAAAATTACTAATTATTTAAAATAATTTCCGGATGAAAGTGACTTCTGTCAATCCAAAGATCTCAATTGTAATTTGTACTTATCGCCGTTATGAACTAACCAGACAAGTTGTTCAAAGTTTTTGCAAGCAGACGGCCAAAAAAGATGATTTCGAATTACTAATTGTTGATAATGATAATTTCCCAAATAAAGAGGTAAAGCAGATAGTTGAAGAAGTCAGCAGTATCATTAATATTTCTTATCTGTTCGAAAATTTAGTAGGACTTTCGAATGCCAGGAATGCCGGCGGCAAAGCTGCCCTGGCAGAGTATGTTGGTTATATCGATGATGATGCTGTTGCCCCAAACAATTATGTTGAGAAATATCTTGATATTATTGACAGATTAAAACCAGATATTATAGGAGGACCTATTTATGCTGTTTTTAATTCAAAAAAACCGAAATGGATTAGGGATTGGTACTTCTCGAGTACTAACAATGGCCTAAGCACGTTTTTAAATTCGAACCAATATATTTCCGGGACCAGTATAGGTTTCAGGAAAGAGCTACTTGAAGAGATTAACTGGTTTGACAAGAATCTGGGGATGACCGGGGGAAAAATCTTCTACGGTGAGGAGACCATGGTGCAAGTTGAAGCCTGGCGAAAGCATCCGGATCTTAAGGTTTGGTTCGACCAGGATTTGTTTATAAATCACCTTATCCTGGCCTCCAAAATGAAACTTTCAGATAAATTAAGAAGAGCTTATAGTTCCGGTAAGTCATCGGCTTATATCTGGATTACCGAGAATCAACCGGTGAGAATACAAAAGAAAGCTCCCTTGATTTTAGGTAAAACTTTTTTTTATTTATTTACCAAAGGTGTATATGGACTGCTTTTTCATGACAGGAAACAATACCCGTCCTGGCAAAATTATGTTTATGAAGTTTTATCTCAATATTTCGCCTCAATTGGACAGGAATGGCAATATGCAATTGGTTTGTTTAAAAAAAATAAATCACAAACACATAATGTTTTCTTGTTCCTGAAGAACATTTATCATCGGTTCAAAAGAGTTAATTCATTTTACGTACAGAAAGATTCCCGTATAATAAAATACTGCAATAATTCCTTTGCACAGAACCTTGTATTGACTTTTGACGACGGACCCCACCCTGTCATAACCCGGGAAATTCTGTCAATTCTAAAGCAATACAATGTTTGTGCAAATTTCTTTCTTTTAGGGCCGGCTATAGAAAAGGCGCCTGATCTTGCAAAAGAGATTTTTAATGAGGGGCATATTCTTGGGAATCACGGATATGAACATGTCTCTTTCAAGACACTTTCTCCGGAACTGGTGATTTCCGAACTTGAAAGAACAGATAATCTCATTGCAGAATATACAGGTAAGACAGAATTTGGATTTTACCGGCCTCCTTATGGCATGACTACTGAATCATATTTAAATTGGATTAAGAAAAATGGAAGGTACACAGTACTTTGGTCACTGGATTCTTATGATTCCAGAAATGAATTCGATGCTGATCAGATTGCAGGGATGCTGTTAAAAGATATCAAAAACGGGGATATTTTACTTTTCCATGATACAAGGCCTAATACTCCAAAGGTTTTGAAGATAATATTACCCGAGCTGCTATTGAGAAAGTACCGGTTCATAAGGCTTGATGAAAAATTCAGGTAAAGCATCTATGAATCTTGCACCAATCGTTCTGTTTGTCTACAACCGTGCTGAATGTACACTCAAAACCCTTGAACATTTGAAACAAAATGTTTTAGCCGACCAATCTGCATTATTCATTTATTCCGACGGGCCAAAACCTGATGCAAAAGAAGATGACATCAACAAGATTCAGGCGGTTCGCGAAATTATCAGTAAAGAAAAATGGTGTGGAGCGGTTCATATTATTGAATCTCCTATTAACCTGGGTCTTGCAAATTCTGTGATTAAGGGAGTAACTGAAGTAGTGACCAAATTTGGGAAAGTCATTGTACTTGAAGATGATCTTCTTACATCTATACATTTTCTGGAATATTTGAATGAAGGATTAAACCGATATGAAAATAAAGAAAATGTATTCGTTATTGCAGGGTATAATTATCCAATTAAAGTTAATGAAAAAAATAGCGCAAACTTTTCAAGAGTTACTTCCTGTCTTGGTTGGGGAACCTGGGAAAGGGCTTGGGATTATTTTGAAAAATCGCCAGAGGATTACAGGGAACTAATGAATAATAAAGCATTGAAATATGAGTTTGACCTTGGGAATAGTTATCCGTTTAGCAATATGTTTATTTTGCAAATGGAAAATAATATTGATTCCTGGGCTATAAGATGGTGGTGGTCTATCTTTAAAAACAAAGGGCTTACATTGTTCCCCAATACTACTTTATTATCACATATTGGGTTTGATGAAAATGCAACGCATACAAAGGAAGTAATCAAAGATTTTAATAAATATTTTGACCAGGGAAATGTAATAAAAGTATATCCAGACAATTATGTTGAGAATCCCAGAATATATTATAAACAAAGAAAGTACTTAAGACATATTCAAAAAAGAACATTAAATCATTGGCTTTTAAGGGTATTAAGAAAAGTAACAAAAATCTCAAACAATGGATTTAATATCCCCTTTAACTAAAAGAAAAAATGTCCAATTAATTCATTCTGTTAATGTCAATGAATTAATTAAAGAATATCGTGAAAAACTAAATGTCGATATCCGATATTTATTAAAAAATCATAAAAGGATAGAACTGTATCGTTGTAAAGAAACAGGGTATTCTTTTTATCATCCTGGTGATATCTCAGGAGACGATTCATTTTATGAAATATTAGGAATGAATGAATGGTATTATATGGATTGGAAATGGGAATTTGAGCAATCACTAAAATATATTAATAAATATGATTCAGTGTTAGATATTGGTTCGGGGAAAGGAGATTTTTTGAAGTATTTAAAATCAAAAGAAATAAAAGGTACCGGATTGGAAATAAATAAAAATCAGATTGAATTTTGCAAAGAAACGGGTCTTCAAATATTTAATGAATCAGTTGAAAATCATTCCAAAGATAAAACCAACAAATATGATATCATCTGCTCATTCCAGATTTTAGAGCATATTTATAATGTTCGATCTTATATTGAATCTTGCATTAATTTATTAAAACCATCAGGTAAATTAATTATAAGTGTGCCAAATAATCGATCTTATTTAAAATATAGCAAAGAGATACTTAATATGCCACCTCATCATATGGGACTATGGGACGAACACTCCCTTGTTTCATTGACTAAAATCTTTAAATTGGAAATGATTGATATGGAATATGAACCATTAGATATCACGCACAAATGGCAATTAATAAACTCTATCAGCTTGTATTATAGCAAAGGGAAATTTAACATTTTTTATAAATTATTAGTAAGGATTATTCCCTTATTGATTCCTTTTTTTTTTAAAAAATTTAAAGCATTTACAATACTTGTCGTTTTCTTGAAAAAGCAATAGAATGAAAGTCGTCCATATCTCTACTAGAGACACTGGAGGTGCAGCAGTGGCTTGTATTAGATTACATCTTGCATTATTAGATAGTGGAGTTGATTCTACTTTGCTAACATTGGATAAACAGAGGGACGATATACCAAACCATTTCATTTACGACTTATCAATCATTGAAAAATTCAATTTACTGGCATTTAAAATAATTAATAAATTCAATAAAATTCTTAAGTTAAAAAAGAAAATAGCTTTTAATACAGATTCTTTTTCTTATCCCCGAAGTTTATATAATTTACATAAGAATGATTTAATTAAAAGTGCAAACATTATTCATTTGCACTGGGTAAGCGGATTTTGGGATTATAAATCATTTGCTAGAATAAGCGGGGGGAAAATAGTTTGGACGTTGCATGACATGAATCCATTTACAGGTGGTTGCCACTATTCTGGTGATTGCCAGAAATTTATTTATGAATGTTCTCATTGTCCTCTCATTATAAGATCCAAACATAATGTTGCGAGAAATAATTTTTTATACAAAAAAAGGTATAAGGGTGATAATATTTGCATCGTTACACCTTCAATTTGGTTAAAAAACATATCGCATTCAAGTAATTTGTTTCATGATTATAAGCACTATCATATTTTTAACCCATTTTGTACTTCAATTAAGAAGACAATTGATAAAAATTTAGCCAGAATAAAACTTGAGCTACCAATTGATAAAAAAATAATACTTTTTATTTCAGATTCAATCGACACAAAAAGGAAAGGATTTGACATTTTAATCAATGCATTAAACAAAATCAATTCGGAAGAGTATCTATTGTTAATAATTGGAAAGAGTGGAAAGCAATTTGATATAAAATCTCCATATATTCATTTGGGATATATTACTGATTTTGAAAAAATGGCATTGGTTTACAGTTCGTCAGACGTTTACGTAATAACATCTTTGGAGGACAATTTGCCAAATACAGTCGTTGAGTCAATATTTTTTGGGACACCAGTCATAGGGTTCGATACTGGTGGAATACCTGAAATTATTCTCCCAAATATAAATGGATTACTTTGTGAAGAAGTATCAGTTAGTGCTTTATTGAAAAGCATTGAGTATTTCTATAACAATATTGAATCATTTGATAGAGAAAAAATTAAAACATTAGCCATGGAACAATTTAATAACAAGGTGATAGTAGAAAAATATCTTGAGATTTATTCATTATAATGTATACAAAAGAAGACATCAAATAAATTGGCTTAAAGATGGATTTCTGAGGACAGAATAGAGTTCGATTTAAAATGGAATTTAAATGTCGGTTTCTCCTTTATTTTCAGTGATAACCCCATCATATAATCAGGCAGCTTTTCTTGAGTCTTGCATTCTATCAGTTCTGAGCCAAGACTATCGGAATATTGAATATTTAATTATCGACGGAGGGTCAAGCGATGGCAGCCTTGAAATAATAAAAAAGTATGAGAATCAATTAACCTATTGGGTCAGCGAAAGAGACCAGGGCCAGGCAGATGCCATAAATAAGGGATTATTAAAAGCAACCGGGGAATTTATTTGCTGGGTTAATTCTGATGATCTGATATATCCCGATTTTATAAGCTCAAGATTAAAGCAATTTCAACTCCACCCGGATGTTGATATGATTTATGGCGATGTTGATCAGGGCCCTGAACCGGATAACTCATGGCTCAGAAAAGGCAAACAAACCTCATTCCTCTCAATGCTTAGGACCCTTAATGTTCCAATTCCTCAGCAATCAGCAATATGGAAAAGAAATGTACTTGAGGAAACAGGATTACTTGATTCTAAATGGCACGTGTTACTCGATATGGACTACTTTATAAGAATTGCAAAAAATCACCGGATCCTGTATATTCCAGAAGCACTTGCATTTTTCAGGATCCACAGGAATTCTAAATCAATTAATGAAGCAATTAAATGGGCCGAGGAATTACCCCGATACTATCTGTCTCTTATTGAAAAGTGGGAAGATTATAAAGAACGGAACCATCTTGTTATGGCTAAATGTTATTGGAATTGCAGCAAGATATATTCTGAAAACAATAATTTAGAAAAGGCAAGAGATTTTCGTGAAAAAGCAAAAGGAGAAAGTCTGGTAACATTTGCCAGACTTTGGTTTATTCAATTCCTTGTAAATGCGAAGCATAGATTCAGTTTGTAAAATGTAAAGTTCTATTTTATTGATAAAAGTAACAGCAATCACACCCGGTATTAATGCACCTTCTTCGCGATTCAGAATAAGACAGTACATTCCAAAGCTCAGAACATATAATATTCTGGTCGATGAATATCCATCGCTGGTTCCCTATGATTCCAAATTACCTTTTGTAAAAGGGAGAATGCGAATGCGCTATTATGGTCCTTTTGCCGTTCTATGGCAGATGGCAAAATTATTAGGAACTGCTCCCGGTGCTTTTGCTTCATGGTCTTCAGATATAGTTTGGTTAAACCGCGAAATGGCCGGGGGATATAATATAATGGAAAAAAGACTAAAAAAACCAATATATTTTGATGTTGACGATGCTGTTTGGATAAATAATCCGAAAATCTATAAAATTGCAGAAAGATCCGAGGGAATAATAGCCGGCAATTCTTTTATTGCGGACTGGTTCAGTAAGTACAATAAAAATATATTTGTTGTTCCGACAGCTGTTGATACTGACAGGTTTTGTCCTAATCCTGCTGTCAGAAAAGATGAAAAATTTATTATAGGATGGACCGGATCTGCCGATGGCTTGAAATATGTTTATGAAATTGAAGAACATTTAAACAGTTTTCTGAAGAAACATGAAAATACTTTTATCAAAGTTATATGTGATAAAAAACCAGTTTTTAAGTTTATTGTACCTGAAAGAACCATTTATATTCCCTGGAACCCTATTCTTGAAAATACAGAACTTCAGGATGTATCTGTAGGAATAATGCCTCTTCCGGACAATGAATGGTCGCGCGGGAAATGTAGTTTTAAAATGCTTCAATATATGTCTATGGCAATACCTGTGATTGTTTCGGAAGTTGGAATGAACTCGGAAGTTCTGGCCAAATCTGAAGTTGGATTTGGTGTGAGAAAACCTGAAGAATGGCAGGATGCCATGGAAGCCTTACGAAACGATCAGTCTCTTCAACAAAAAATGGGGGAAAATGGACGGGTTTTAGTTGAAAAAGAATATTCAGTTATTGAGGTCGCATTAAAGTTATCTGAGATATTTAATAATGTAAATTTTAATTAATTGCCAACTTTTCAAGAATTTACGTGAATTTTTTGATTTTAGCTTAAACACAAAACAGGGCGGTATGAGAAGAAATTCAGCCATTAGATAAATGACAAAAGAATCAATATACTGGTATTTTGTTATTTTGACTTTTCTTTACATTATTTATAAAAATTACAATAGTGTAATTAAGGTTTTAATTATTCTTTGTTTTTATTCAGGTCTTGCATCATTTTTTGGGAAAGGAATTGAAAATCCTTATAAAATAGTTTTAGTTCTTCTTTCAGTTTATATTTTAATAAAGAATAACGGGCTGGCAGGGTTGAGAAACAGGGAAGGCTTTTTATTAATTATTTTTATACTTTTTTCTGTTTCTTTTATTTATTCCGGTTTTATTAATGGAGACTATTTCACTTTGATTTTTAGCCAATATGGGAAATATGTTACACCAATCTGTCTTTTCTTTACAATTAACCGGCTTCAAAATAAAAATCCTGCTTTTCTTTATGGATTTAGAGATTTATTTTTTTCATTATTCGCTATTCAGATTCTATTGTCTGCAGTTAAAATTTTGATTATTGGATTGGTTGAACATACTGTTGGATCGGTAGCTAATAGTGGAGGCGGACTGGCAACTATTCTACCGGTTTTGGGTTTTGCTTTGTTATGGTTAAATAACAAGGGGGAATTAAAGAGAAAGGATTGGATCTATATTTTTCTGCTTTTGTTTATTGGTTTTGCCAGTTTAAAAAGAGCAATATGGTTTATCATGCCGGTCTTTATCTTTCTGTTCTTGTATTATGTACCGAAAAAACTAAGCATTAGTAAAGTACTGTATTTTCTCCCTCTGATTCCTTTGATTTTTTATATTGGAGTAAGGCTAAATCCTACTTTAAATGAGGAAGGCCAATTGTGGGGCTCTTATAATCAACAATATGTATTGGATTATGGACAAAAATACAGTTTTGGTAAAACGTCACAATCATCCGAGATTCAATTGGGAGAAGGCAGGGGAGGCGCCACAGTCTTGCTTTTTGAAAAATTAATTAAGGGTACAACTCTGTCCTCTAATGATATCTGGGGTTTTGGCTTAAAGGAAATCTATATAACCAATTACGAGGAGTTTGATTATGATAAGTACGGAGTAACCAGTAAGGGATCTGTTTCGGGTATATTTCAAACTTATATCGCAACCGGATATGTAGGAATCCTGCTGACAATATTACTTATTATCTCGGTTTTAGGTAATATAAAAGAATCCAGAATTCGTTTTGTTATGGCTCTGTTAATATTTTGGGATTATTTATTTTACAGTGGTTTGATTTTAAGAACGCAGGCTCTTTTTATTTCATTTTTTTTCATAATTATTTATTCAAACCTCCAATATAATCTTGGATTGTATAGAAAGCGCTCAATAACATATCCGTATGATAAGAACAGGCATCTACAAACTCGAAAAGTTTGACCGGGCAGCCTTAAAGGACATTTTTGGAAGAGAAAGAAACATATCAATTTCTCTATATCAACAATTAGATAAAATTGATAATTTTGAAGAAAAAACCAGATATGCAGAAATAATTTTAAACCGGTTCAACACTGATCGAAATGTAATAAAGCGAACTTATAGAGATCGGTTTAATAATTTTGATAGTTTATCGATCAATAAAATTCAGGATCAAGGTTACGATAGGATTTCTATTCTGGATTTAGCCATCTCAGATGGAAGAGCTTCCTGCTTTTTTTTAGAACAGGCTTTATTGAAACTGCAAAATTTTCAATATACAGGTTCTGATATACATATCAACTATTATTTGAATAAAGTTAAAGCCGGAACCAAATCATTTATAATCACCGGTGAGGATCAGAAAATAATTGAAATTGTTCATCCTCCTTTTGTCTGGAACCTGGCCCGAACCGAAGGAGGCTTTTATTTCATCAATAATTTATTGAAAAACCATTATTTAAAGAAAGCCCGGGCAGCATTTTTAAATCATAAATATACTTATCAGGAAAAAATTGAGCTGATACATCCGGATTATCAAACGCTTTTAACAAAAAGTAAGGATTTTCATATCAGGAAACATGATTTGTTTGATCCAATTCCCGCGAAATATTGTGTAATAAGGGCTATGAATATATTGCACACCGGCTATTTTAACAGGGAGCACTTATTATCGATTTTGAATAATATATATAATGGACTTGAAATGAATGGCTTGCTGATAGAGGGTTCAAATGAAAATGCAGGGTCTCCTGTTAACGGGGCCATTTACAGGAAATACGAGAAAGGTTTTAAGATATTGAGTGAACCAGAAAAACCTTCGAGAATTAGTGAACTTGTTCTTTCGTTTAGAGATATCAACAAAAATGATTAACAAGAAAAAACTGCTTCTTATTAATGGCACTCAGTTTGGTTATTCAGCAGGGCACTATTTCTATTGTAAGTATCTGTCAGGAGATTTTACTATCAGGTACATTTGTTACGACCGGGGATTAAATCGATTATCTCTGAAGGGAACAGATGTACACTATGTTTCATTTAAAGGAAATAAATTAATCAGAACTATCCGATTTATTAAAGAAAGTATAATACAAAGTTATTCAGTTAAACCGAATGTTCTGATTGTGGCTTATTTTGACATCTGTTTATTACTTGCACTATTTTGCAGATCAAAAAAAAGAATGCTTGACATACGCTCAGGTTCTCTTAAGAAAAATAAATTTTTTAGAAGTATTGGCAATTTTTTTATATTGTTTCAATCCTTATTCTTTGATGGAGCAATTATTTTATCTGACAGTCTTCGAAAAAAATTGTCTGTCTCCGGTAAAAAAAGTATTATAGTTCCTCTGGGTTCAGAAATATTTTTTACAGGGGAGCATGACTACAATTCGCTAAGCCTATTTTATGTTGGTTCCCTCAATAATAGAAATATTATAGAAACGATTATTGGACTTCATTTGTTTTTAAAAACAAATGAAGGCAAAAAAATTGAAGTAAATTATTCTATAGTGGGTTTTGGGTCACCATTTGAGATTGCAAAAATAATGAATTGTATTGCAGATTTAGGGCTATCTGACTCAGTGACGTACGTTGGCAGAAAAACCAATGAAGAACTAATCCCATATTTTGAACATTCAAATATAGGTATTGTATTCGTGCCCCGGACACCCTGGTATGATTGTCAGCCGGTGACTAAACTTTTTGAATATACGCTTTCTGGTATGCCTGTTATAGCGACAAATACCTATGAAAACAGTAGAATCGTAAACAAAACCAATGGTGTATTAATAGATGATACTTCTGAGGATTTTTGTAAAGGATTATTGATCATATATAATAACAGGAATTCATTTAATTCGGCTGATATAAGAAGAACAGTCGAATCTTTTACGTGGGCGAATATTATAAATAATACATTGAAACCTTTCCTGGAAAGAATTGCTTAATGAAAGTCATTATTGTATGTAGTGGTAATTCAGGCAGCATAAGTCCTTTTGTAAAGGAACAAACTGAAAGTTTAGAAAAATACTATAATGTAAGGTTCCATTTTTTTCTTATCAGGGGGAAAGGCATTTACGGATATCTTAAAAACATTTCAGGATTAAGGAAATTAGTAAAACAAATAAATCCTGATATTATCCATGCTCATTATGGCTTATCCGGAATAATAGCTAATCTTCAGCGAAAGGTTCCGGTAATTACAACTTTTCACGGAAGTGATATTAATGACAAGTCCATCAAAAAATATTCAAAGCTTGCATCGGTGCTTACCAATCATATTATCCTGGTTTCGCCCACTTTTATTAAAAAACTAAAAACAAAAAAGAATTTATCTGTGATACCATGTGGGATAGATCTAAACAATTTTTATCCGATATCAAAAAACGAAGCAAGGCAAAAGTTGAATTTGGACTTAAACTCTAAAATAATTTTATTTGCAGGAGCTTCCGAAAATAAAGTGAAGAACTTCATTTTAGCTGAGAGAGCTATTAATTTATTGAATTTTAAGGTACAATTAATAGAATTAAAAAGCTATACCAGGAAAGAGGTGAATTTAATGTTAAATGGCAGTGATGTTGCATTGTTAACTTCATTTAGTGAGGGCTCTCCCCAGTTCATTAAAGAAGCCATGGCTTGTAATTGTCCGGTCGTGGCAACTGAGGTAGGGGATATTAAATGGGTTTTTGGCAATACCGATGGTTGTTATCTTTCATCATTTGATGAAATAGAATTGGCGGAAAAAGTAAAAATGGCGATCGAATTTGCCCGAACCAAAGGACGCACGAATGGACGGGAACAGATTATTAAGTTAGGGTTAGATTCGGAGACTATAGCCAGGAAAATAATTGATGTATATAATAAGGTGTTAAAGATTGAAAATTAAAAATTACACTGCTTGGTAAAATCTGTCTGCCAAGATCTGATGACCTATCCCCTGTTGACAAAGTTTTTCTCATTAGTCAAGATTTAATTAGAAAGCTGATTCATATATAAAAGTAGGTAAAAAATGATAACGAAATTGTCAATAATAATACCAGCCTATAATGAAGGCAGAACTATTCATTTAGTACTTGACAAAGTGAAAACAGTGATTTTAATTAACAATATTAAGAAAGAAATAATTATTGTAAACGATTGCTCTTCAGATAATACTGAAAAGGCAATTGATAAATTCATTTCGACAAATCCTTCCTTAAATATTCAGTATTTTAAACATGAGATCAATAAGGGTAAAGGTGCAGCATTGCATACTGGTATTTGTAAAGCTACCGGAGAATACCTGATTATCCAGGACGCTGACCTGGAATATGACCCGCAAGAATACAACGACTTGTTAAAAATTATTCAACACTCAAATAATACAGTCAATTTCTTTAAAAGAAAAAAGATTTGGCTTTGAACCAGAAGTCACAGCAAAAATCTCAAGAATTAAAGGGATCAGAGTTTATGAAGTAGGAATTTCCTATTATGGAAGAATCTATGAAGAAGGGGAAAAAATTGGTTGGGAAGACTGTTTTCGTGCTTTGTATTCAATAATAAAATATGGACTTATAATAAAATAATTAAATGAAAGGACGAATAAAATGGTATTCAGGATTAAATATTTATTACAAATTAGCCCCATTTTTATTGCTATATTTAACTATATGCAGCGTATTTTCTAAAAATGCACTAGTTGGAGACGAAGAAAGATACATATGGTTTGCAAACAATTTATTAAACGGATTCTATTCACCCCCATATCCGGATATTAATCTTTGGAATGGGCCAGGCTACCCCGCATTATTGGCCCCTTTTATATTTTTCAAATTTCCGCTCCTGGCATTACGATTATTAAATGGATTTCTTCTCTATTTTTCATTGATTTTTAGCTATAAAACCTTAAATATTTATTCCTCAGAAAAGAGTGCTTTCTTATTCACTGTTATTCTTGGGTTATACTTTCCTATGTTTCAAATGCTTCCATTAATAATAACTGAAAGCCTGACATGGTTTTTAATAAGCCTTATATGTTTTTTATTCATAAAAAATTACAGACTAAATGCCATTTCCTGGAAACTCATTTTTTTCACTGCCTTTTCAATAGCATGTCTGGTAATGACAAAAGTTATTTTTGGATATGTAATTTTCATTATGCTATTTGTTTCACTTTTCATGTTTTTGTTACCTGATTTTCATTCTTCTGCAAAAAAGTCAACCTTGATTTTTTTAATGTCATTTATTTTTTGTTTACCCTGGCTAATTTATACTTACAGTTTAACTAATAAAGTATTTTATTGGACAAACTCCGGAAGTATGGCTTTATATACTATGAGTACACCATATGCAAATGAACTTGGAGACTGGAAGAGCAGTGATGAATTATTACTGAATTCAAATCATAAAGTTTTTATAGATAGTATTTCAAAATTAACATCTTTGGAAAGAGATAAGGCATATAAAGCTGCAGCAATAAAAAATATCAAAAATCATCCTGGAAAGTACTTTCATAACTGGATTGCAAATGTCGGGCGATTATTATTTTCTTATCCGTTTTCAAACGCCGGACAAACTATCAAATCATACTTTACTATTATTCCTAACATGTTTGTTGTTGTTCTGCTTATACTGATATTTCCGGTTTGTATAATTCAATATAAAAAATTTCCGGAAGAATTGATCTTGCTTTTGCTGTTTATATTAATTTACCTTTTTGGCAGCACACTGATTAGTGCGTATCGCAGAATGTTTTATATCACAATGCCTTTCTGGATTTTATTAATCTCATATGTTTTCAACAATCTTATTTCTATTAAAATTAAACAGAATTGAAATTTGTTTTTATAGAACTTGTCAGTTTATGAGCATACAAAACAGACGTTAATTAAAACCCGGATTATTCTATAATTTTATGACAAAGAGCATTCTCCGTTGCTTGCTATAGAGTCAGCGGACATTAAAAATTTACCTTAGGGGATCGAAGATTCTTCATAGCTTGCTGCGAAGAGTTTCAATTCAAAAGATTTGGATAATGATTAACTAGTATATGAATCTCTTAAAAAATGTACATGGAGCAATCGTTCTTGGAGGACATGTACAAGGTTTAGGTATTGTCCGGATTCTTGGTCGTGAAGGTATTCCGGTTTTAGTTATTGATAACACAAATGCAAATCTGGCAAAGCATTCAAAGTACTGTCATAATTTCTACAGGATTAAGGATGATTTGTTATTTGATTTTCTAAACAGTTTAGTTCAAAGTCAACAATACAGGGGATGGGTTATTTTTCCAACCAATGATTTTCATGTAAAATTACTGAGTCAGAACAAACAACAACTTGAAAAGAATTTCATAATAAGCACAGATTCGTGGGATACAGTCAGAATATTTTACAATAAAAGGGAAACATATAGGCTTGCTGAAAATCTGCAAATACCTATTGCAACAACATTTTTCCCTGAAAACGAAAACGAAATTGATGGATTGAAAGTTAAATTTCCATGTATTATTAAGCCGGCAGTAATGTATGACTTTTATAAGAAAACCAGGAAGAAAGTTTTTGTTTGCAGGGATATGAAAGAACTTAAAGCTAACTATAACAAAGCCTTGGAGTTAATTCCAGCTGAAGATGTAATTGTTCAGGAAATAATAAATGGACCAAGCAGAAATCAATATTCTTCATGTTTCTTATTCTTGAATAACATAACTTATATCAACTTAATTGCTTGTCGTATGCGTCAGCATCCGTTGGATTTTGGTAATGCTACAACTTATGCTGAAACGATAGAGATTCCTGAACTCAGGGAATATGGAGAACGTATTCTTAAAGCAGTAGGCTATAATGGCATTTGCGAGATGGAATTTAAGTTAGATAGCAGGGATAATAAGTATAAGTTTCTCGAAGTGAATTCCCGTACTTGGAAATGGCATACCATTGCAAATAAAGCTGGCACTCCATTTGTTAAAAACTATTTTGATTACTTAACTGGAAAAATCATTCAGCCATCAGAAGGGTTTTCAAAATCCGCCTATATTCATTCATTAACTGATATTCCGGTTCAATTGCAGCTTTTTTTAAAAGGATACGGTTACTGGAATAGAAAGATACGACCAATTGAACCTGCTGTTTGGGCTATTGATGATCCTTCGCCCTGGTTCTATGAAAAGGCGTATCTTTTCTTTTATTTATTTAAAAGATAAAATCAACTATTTTGACTGGTTATGATTGTTCACTTACTATTTTCAAGTTCAATTAGTTCTTTGTTATATTTTTATTTACATAAAAAAACCAGGATTAGTTTACATTATCTGTACAAAGATAATCTGCTTGTAATTCTTATTGGTAGTATGCTTTCTTTTGGGATTGAGAGGATAATGCCTGACAGGTTATTTTTTGTAAGTTATCTTTTCGATCCGATATTTGTTATATGTTTTGCTTTTTGTCTTACTATGATACGATTTTGGCATACACCAAAGAGAAAAATAATTGCATCCAGTAATGAGATTGTATCACCGGTTGACGGGAATGTGATATATATAAATCTGATAGAAGTTGGTGAAATTCCTATAAGTATTAAAGGAAAGCGGTTTTCAAAACTTGAGGAACTTGTTAAAACCGATTTGCTTAATAATTCCTGTTGGTTAATGGGTGTAAATATGACTCCTTTTGATATTCATAAAAACTGCGCCCCAATTGATGGTAAAATCATATTTAATCAACATTTTAAGGGGAAATTTTTATCCTTAAAGAATAAAGATGCTCTGTTAGAAAATGAGCGAAATACTTATGTTATTCAGGGTAATAATATTAAGATTGGGATTGTTCAAATAGCATCAAGAATGGTAAGGCGTATTGACACTTATGTAAAGGAGGGAGATATGGTAAAACGTGGAGATTGGTTGGGGATGATCCGATTCGGTAGTCAGGTTGATATTATTTTACCCAAAGAATGTAAAATAAAGGTAAAAATAGGACAACAAATATATGCGGGTAAAACAATATTTGCATTAATATGAGAATTTTAATAGATATAGGTCATCCGGCACACGTTCATCTGTTTAAGAATTTTGCATGGCGTATGAAAGAAAAAGGTCATGATATCCTATTTACAACCAGAGATAAGGAATATGAGATATATTTACTTAAAACCTATGGGTTTAAATATATATCATTCGGGAAACATTATAAATCAAAACCTGGGAAAATACTTGGTCTTATTAAGTTTGATCTGAAAATGCTGAGGACTGCCTTATCTTTTAAACCGGATTTGTTATTTAGCCATGGTTCAATTTATGCAGCACAAATTGGTGGTTTGTTACACATACCACACGTATCTCTTGAGGATACAGGGAATATGGAACAAATACATTTATATCTTCCGTTTACAAAAGTCATTCTTACTTCTACAGCGTTTCACAAAGAATTTGCAAGAAAACAGATTAGATATAATGGTTATCATGAATTAGCTTATTTGCATCCTAAAATATTTTCCGAAGATAAAAACATTAGAACTCTCTTAAATTTAAAAGCTAATGAACGCATATTCCTTCTCAGGTTTGTATCATGGCATGCCTCCCACGACTTCAGGCAAAATGGTTTAACTGATAAGGATAAGCATGAAATTATCGAAAAACTTTTAAACTATGGGAAAGTTCTTATCTCCTCAGAAGAAGAACTGCCTGAAGAATTTAAAAAATATAGATTTATATTACCACCAGAAAAGATGCACGATATTTTGGCAGTGGCAGATCTGTTTGTGGGCGAAGGTGCCACTATGGCTTCTGAATGTGCAATGCTTGGGACACCTGCAATTTATGTAAACTCTATGGAAGCCGGAACAATTGACGATCATGAAAGGAACGGACTGTTATTTCACTTCAGAAATTTTGAAGGAGTATTAGAAAAAGCTTTGGAGATAATTAGTAATCAAAATTCTAAAACAGAATTTAAAGAAAAGCGGGATCAAATGTTAAGTGATAAGATTGATGTAACAGGCTTTCTTATCTGGTTTATGGAAAACTACCCTGACAGTTTCAGAATCATGAAAGAAAATCCTGATTATCAATATAAATTTAAATAAAGATAGACTTTATAAGGGTATAATTAAATGCACGATTTTAGTCTGAATACCTACATTTCTCTGATTGAAAAAATGGGGAAACAAGGTTATTCTTTTAAGACATTTACTGATTTTATTGATAAGCCCCAGGGTAAAAAAGTGGTTCTTCGTCATGATGTTGATATACGAAAGGAGAATTCTTTAGAATTTGCCAGAATTCAATACAAAATGGGGATTGTCGGTACTTATTATTTCAGGATTGTTCCCCAAAGTTTTGACGAGAAAGTTATAGAAGAAATTACCGGATTAGGTCACGAAATTGGTTACCACTACGAAACTATGGATACTGTTTGTAAAAAGATAAAAGATAAAAGTAAAAAGACAAAAGCAATAGATTATGATTTATTGATTGATTCTGCCTACGAGGAGTTTTGTCGAAATTTAGAAATATTCCGAAAAATTGTTCCTGTTATAACTATATGTATGCATGGCAGTCCATTATCAAAATATGATAACAGAGCAATTTGGGAGAAGTACGATTATAAAAAACTGGGTATTATAGCAGATCCCTATTTTGATGTCGATTTTGATGATGTTTTATATTTGACAGATACTGGTCGAAGATGGGATGGAGGCTTGGTAAGTATGAGAGATAAGGGATTAGGGATTAGGGATGAGGGACCAGGTAAGGAAGTTTACAGTGACTGGAAAGTTAAACCCTTGCCCGGAAGTTTAATGAGTATGTCTCAGAAATCGATAAGTTTTCAAAATAGATTCAAATTTAGATCAACTCGAGATATTATCAGGTCAGCAGAAAAAGGAGAACTCCAGGATAAAATGATTATGACTTTTCATCCACAACGTTGGACGGATAAGCCAATTCCTTGGGTGAAGGAGTTGGCATGGCAGAATGTAAAGAATGTGGGGAAGTATTTTCTCGTTAAGTTGAGGGGATAAGTTATAATTATCATAAGGCATTAGGCAGATGGCTGAAGGCAGAAGGAAAGAAGTAAGAAGTAGGTAGTTGTGGCACTCTTCTCTGTTCACTATCACTCTTATGCTTTGTTAAATTCAATTGAATTACGTAAATTGCGTTACGTAAATCACGTATTATGAAAAACAAAATCTACAATCCCTTTGTCACCGGTGGGTATATAGGCCCGGATTATTTCTGTGACCGGCAAAATGAAACAGATCTACTGTTGAAAGCCATATCCTCAAAAAGAAATTTGACCCTGATATCGCTGAGAAGAATGGGCAAAACCGGTCTGCTGAAACACGTGAGGCATCATCTCGGACATATACCAAAAGGATCAAGAGCGGTGCAAAAACCTGTTGCTGTAATTTATGTTGACCTGATGCCTACCATGAACGGTAACGATATGATGAATACTATATCATCTGCTTTATTGCATCTGAAACAGGATGAAAAGAGCTTTCTCGGGAAAGTACTTGCCATCCTGGCTACATTGCGGCCAAAAATTACTTATGATAATCTTACAGGTCAGCCAACTGTGGAACTTAAAGTTGATTCACCTTCTGATATTCAATTCGGATTTGATCATTTGTTAAGTTTCATCTCGGAAATAAAACAAGATATGGTTTTTATGTTTGATGAATTCCAGCAAATAAGCCAATATCCCGAAAAAAATATGGAGAACCTGCTGAGGACCATTATCCAATCTTATCCCACCATACCTTTCATTTTTTCAGGAAGCAGTAAACATATGCTTGAACCTATGTTTTCAGCAGCCGGCAGACCCTTTTATCAAAGCGCTGAACTCATGTACCTCGATAAAATACCTGCACCAGACTACAGAAAGTTTATTGTGGAAAAGTTTGAATCCGCAGGGAAAAAGATAGATGATGAAGCCATATCCAGAATATTCACCTGGACAAGATTGCACACTTTTTATGTTCAGGATGTTTGTAATTTGTTGTTTGAAGCCGATCGAAAAGTAATTGATCAGGATCTGATCAGTCAGGTTTTTCATCGTGTACTGACTTCACATGAACCATTATTTGCCAGCTACCGGAACCTCATTCCGGGTCATCAATACAGACTACTGCAAGCAATTGCTGTTGAAGATGGGATTGTACAGCCAACCTCCGGCGCTTTCATAAAAGATCATAGCCTTACCAGCGCCAGCTCAGTTGCCGCTTCACTAAAATCGCTTTCCGGAAAAGAAATGATAGTTCAAAGCGGAAACAAATGGGTAGTATATGATGTTTTCTTTTCGAGGTGGCTGCAGTACCAGTATGGGAATAAATGATCAGTAACCAGAGACCAGGAACTTGAAATCAGGGACAGACCGGGGAGACTAAGAGACTGAGGGACAAATTCTGTAAACAAAAATCAGGACGAGACAAGGTATCTTATGTCTCAACCTACCGCCCTTCATTGTCCATTAAATTGCGAGTTGAGGTTCCTCATTACGTCCCTCTAAATCGGGACTTCATTCGGAATGACATGGCCATTAAATGGTTACCAGGGGGAAGAAGTGGCGATTCGCAGATAAAGACCTCAAAAATGCAGACTGGTGTTTCGAATCGCCACTTCTTCCCTTGTGCCCCCCAAATGCAT
>PLLX01000091.1 GCA_003141415.1 Bacteroidales bacterium | reverse complement strand
TTTCGTGTGCGTCTGGGCGCACTTAATCCTTAATACAACGAACAGAATAACCATTCTTCTCCAAGATGAAGATTCTGAGAACATCATTGCCGGCGCAGCCGATAGTACGACACCATGCAGCTGTTGCAACGTTTTCAGTAGATGACCACCAGAAACCAAAGAAGCCAATGTTTGCAAAAGCTCCATGGTTGTTACGGTAGCCACCAGGAAGAGTTGTAAAACCTGTTTAGTCAGTTGCTTCATTATTAGGTTTTTCCCAATGGGTTGTGCCGGTTTCTTTTAGTTTTCCACCAGCAACACCTTCACCGCCCAAATAGCTTGTAATTATTGTTCATTCTGCATCGGCGGATACATGCCAGCCTTTGGGACATAATTTATTTGTATTAACTGTGTACCAATTATACAAAGCACCATAGGTACTTTTATTGGTGGTCGTATCTTTAATTATACCAGCAATAGCCAGGTGTGGTCAATGCTCCCCAGGCCGCATCTTCTGTGACCAATGGTATAGCTGTGCCATCATTGTATTTGGTGGTTTTTAAGTTCTCCGCTATCCAAATTTGTGTCCCAATTGTTTCAGTATTGTAAACATTGCCGTCAATATCTTTCACAGTTTGTGCTTTTAGTCCGGTTAACCCAATGCAAAATAAGCCTACCACAAGCAATATTATAATTTTGTATTGAATTTTTGTTCTCATATCTTAATTGAATGAGTAGGTTCGTCCCAGTATACTGTTTTCTTACTGAAATAGGCTTCATTTGCCATATGGCAGGCAATAGCTGCGTGATTGCCGAAAACAGCATCTTCAACTACCGGCTTGCGCGATTTTACCGACTCGAAGAAATTCCACATATGAGGATTAAAATCATCCCAGTCATGACCACGATAGTTCACCTCATCATAAAGTGGTTCCCGTCCAAGTTTGGGGGCATTTTCACTATACCATTTACTCTCATACTCAGCACGCATCTGATGTGGAAATCCACCGGCGTAATAGCTGGGGACAAGGTCAATGCCGGGTTGTGGTGCAAAACGAAGGTTAAACTCACCCGCATCCAGAATACCCTTTGGACCCATAAACCGGGCCAGTTCAGGAGTCTCAGTTCCAAGACCTAAACGGCAATAAACAGGGATGCCATGATAATCAAATAAAACAACATGCAGATCGGGCATGTTTCTTCCATCTTTCCAGCGGAAGATTCCACCAAGAGCTGTCGCTGACCGCGGAGCTTCATTCCATCCAAGCGTAACCATCATACCGCTGACAAGATGAACCATCAGATCACCACCTACTCCTGTACCATACTCTTTCCAACAGCGCCAGCGCGCGAAACGTTCCTTGTTAAACGGAATCTTTGGAGCATCATTCAACCATGTATCCCAGTCAAGAGTACTTGGAGACAAATCAGTTGGCGGTGGGTACTCCCATGCACCTGTGGGATCATTGCGGCCCAGGGTTATTTCGACCTGTTCTATATCACCAATTGATCCCCCGCTATATAGCTCGCGAGCTTTTTCACAGAGCATGGAACTTACCCTCTGGGAACCTATCTCAACAATACGGTTGTTCTTCGTTGCAGCTGCGACCATATCAAAACCATCAGACACGGTATGCGACATCGGCTTTTCACAATAAATATCTTTCCCGGCATTGCAGGCGTCTACAACCACTCGTTTGTGCCAATGATCAGGGACCGCGGCAAGGATGCAATCTATATCCTTACGATCGAGCAATTCCTGGTATTTACGGGTTGTATAAAGGTTAGGATTATTTGTTATTTCTTTCGCGAGTGTATGTCTGCCATCATAAAGATCAGCGGCAGCAACACATTCAACTCCCGGCAGAGTAATAGCACCTGTGAGTAACCCCGAGCCCTCCATGCCTATACCTATTATTCCAAATCGCAGCTTATCGCTTGGAGCGATCTTTTTTGATGGAGAACCGTAAGGTTGGTCATTGAGCTGAATAGCTCTTGATGCCAGCAGACCACCCGTAGCCATTGCACCTGTCTGGAGAAATTTTCGTCTGGTCAGATTGTTTTTCATAAGTTGTACCTCCTTTTTTTCTTATTAGAAATGAATTTCCTGCTATTTTGATTCAATTTGATTTTCAAAAAGCATTATAGTAAAAGTAAAATTAAATTACCAATTAACATCAGGCAAATTTATTTTCCACACACTAAAAATCACTTTTCGAAAGTGTGAACAAATGAAAATTTCATGTTAATAGCAGAAATATTCATAATTAACATAGCTACCCGAAAATCTGTTTTGATCAATTCAGAAGTTCTATTTTTGAAGAACAATCATGAATATGTCAAATGAGGATATTTCATCAAATTCTAGTTCTTATCTTTGTTTTGAATTGTTTTACCAATATATTCAGTCAGAACTCCAATCATATAAAAAATGAGGAAAATTAAATAATGAGTATAAAAATTCATAAACTAATTTAAACAAATTAATGTATATGAAAATCAAATTATTTTTAATCGCAATCCTGTTCGCAGGACTTTCTGGAATCAATACATTCAGCCAGACACCGAGATTTAAAATCTCTCTCGCTGAGTGGTCTTTTCATCGTGCATTGGGAAAGGGGGAGATGACTAATCTCGATTTCCCAAAAATTGCAAAAACTGTATATAATCTTGACGCAGTAGAATATGTTTCAACATTTTTTAAGGGTAAGGCAGAAGATACCGAGTACCTTAAAAGTTTAAAAGACACATGCACAAAATATGGTGTCAAAAGCTTATTGATAATGGTTGATGGCGAAGGAAACCTGGCAGATACTTCTGCTGCTGTAAGGCAGAAAGCTGTTGAAAACCACTATAAATGGGTAAAAGCTGCCCAATTCCTGGGTTGTCATTCAATAAGGGTAAATGCGCGGGGAGTAGGAACTATGGACCAGGTTCAACGTGCAGCCATTGATGGTTTGAGCAAATTATCAGATTATGCAGCAAAATATAATATCAATGTTATTGTAGAGAACCATGGAGAATATTCTTCGAATGGAAAATGGTTATCAGATGTTATGAAAGCAGTTAACAAACCCAATTGTGGCACTTTACCTGATTTAGGAAATTTCTATGAATATGACCGTTATCAGGGAGTTGCAGAGATGATGCCTTTCGCAAAGGGTGTCAGCGGAAAAACCTATGATTTTGATAAAGACGGAAATGAAACGAAAATAGATTATGTAAAAATGATGAAGATTATCTCTGACGCAAAATATAAGGGCTATATTGATGTTGAGTATGAAGGCGAAAAATTAAGTGAACCTGATGGTGTGAAAGCTTCTATTGCCCTGGTTAACAGGGTTATTGCCCCCTATAATAAATAAGACCAAAGGACATGCCATGAGGTTTCACTATAATCAACACAACAGGGAATCTGATTAAAAAACAATAGGGTCATACCATAGCGTGACCCTATCTTTTATATAATGATCAATTTGATCAGATCAGTTTCATATTAACCGGATCCCAGTTAATTATTTTTTTCTGGAAATAACTGTCGTTGCATGCGAGGCATGGGGCACAAGCCCTGAATGCAAATACGGGGTCCTCAACAACAGGCTTGCCGGTTCTTACTCCCTCGAAGAAGTTTGCAATATGCTCAAGATGTTCATCATACCCTTCCGGAGCGGAATATTTCGTATTGGGCTTAACAGGCCGTTTTTGCTCTTCTTTTGAATATTTCTGATTGTATCTTTTCAACAGTTCCTCCTGCATAGCCTTGGGATAGGTATCAAACGCATCCCATCCTCCGATACCCGGAGCTTTCGACATAATACTGTTGCTGATAATAAATCCGTTATCAGCCATTTCAATAATGCCTTCACTGCCAATAAACCTTGTTACTGACTTTTCTCCATTACCACTTACAAAGTTCACCCTTAACATTACCTGGAAAGAGGAATGTTCTTTCGTTTCGGGGTAATGCATTACTGCGACCATTATATCCGGAACATCGCGTTCATCTTTCCAATAGGTGAGCTGACCGGAAGCATATATCTTTTCAGGACCTTTGGAATCGGTCAATACATGTATACCCGATAACAGGTGGACAAACAGGTCTCCGGCAACACCGGTTCCAAAGTCACGGTAGTTTCTCCACCAGAAAAATTTCTTGGCATCATAAGGTATCTTAGGCGTACCTGCTATATACCTGTCCCAATCTACGGTCTGTGGCGATCCGTCGGTAGGCATAGTGTACTCCCATGCACCCAGAGCATCTTGCCTGTCAAATGAAGCCTCAATACAATTCAGCTGGCCAATAATTCCTGTTTTATACAGCTCTTTGGCTTTGCGATAAACAATGCTGCTGACCCGCTGACTACCCACCTGCATAGTCTTTTTTGTTTTATCGCAGGTTGCTATAACGTCCAGTCCCTCATTTAGCTTATGCACCATCGGCTTTTCACAATAAACTGATTTCCCGGCATTCATTGCATCCATCGATATCCTTGCGTGCCAGTTATCACTTGTAGCAATTAAAACTGCATCAATGTCTTTACGGTTCAGAATTTCCCTGTAATCTCTAGTTGTAAAGATATCTTTCCCATATTTCTCCTTAACTCTCTCAAGTCTTCCGGAATAGATGTCGCAGGCAGCAACTAACTCTACCCCCGGGACTTTTATAGCCGTATCGATATCGTTATTTCCCATGATGCCCATTCCAATTCCGGCAATCCTTATTTTATCGCTGGAAGAGAAATTTTTACTGTAGGCAATAATATGTTCTTCCATTTTTTCGCGGGATGCAAATCCGTATAATGGTCCTGCAGATAATAGCACCGCAGTTCCACCCAGATTCCGGAGAAATTTTCTCCTTGATGTTTGTGATTTCATATGAGTAGGATTAAGTTTATTAAAAATAGAAATGTTGAAATCTGATTTGAAAATATGAAGATAAAATATTAATCTTAAGTTTTGGCGTTTTGAAAACTAATATTCATTTTATTGAAATTTCTCTAAAAGATCCTTCACCGCATCCTTGTCTACAAGGTAGTCCATCATCTTCAGTTTTACATAATCATCTGAGAAAAAATAGTATCCGAATTCGCTTGCATCCGGATCGTTGTTTCGTGAACCTGAACCTGAATCTTTTATCAGATACCAGTCTTTTCCATCCTTTTCGAGGTATCCCACCAGGTGAATACCATGATCATCTGTTGTTGTCTCGTTTGAGAACCGGAACTGCCGGGCATCATCATTGATATAAGCTGAAGGAATATCAAAATCAGGAACAATTGCGCATTGTGTCTTCCGGTCGAATCCGGGTTCAGATACGTCTCCCCCGATACTTACGGTATACCCGTTACGAACAACTTTTTTTAATGTCTCCATGAAAATATTAAGAGGAACATTACAATAATCTGTATTATGCCACCAGTTATCCGGCACTTTGTATTCCACATGTTTATAAAAAGGTTCCTGCTCATATGAAAGAATGTCGACATAATCATCAGGATTGATCCGGATGACATCATGAAGATACTGCAGCGGGCTCATCTTTTTCCCATCGACCAGAATTTCTGAAGGGGGTTCTCCCATATAATGCTTCATTATAGATTTTATGGTTGCAACTGTAGCCTCTTCATCCCATGCTGAATTAGCTT
Organism: Bacteroidales bacterium; assembly: GCA_003141415.1. GTDB lineage: Bacteria > Bacteroidota > Bacteroidia > Bacteroidales > VadinHA17 > LD21. The sequence continues at coordinate 5,695 of PLLX01000091.1, read as the reverse complement.
TCAATGACTGGAGGTAAGCTTTCATTTCAGTAATCATTTCCTCACTATTATGGAATTTTCTGGAAACGGGTAACCCTGTATAATCTGACTCCGGAATAATCCCATACTTCTTCCACATACGTGTAACGGCATTTGCTTCAGAACCCTCCTCAAAAGCGGAGTTACCTCTTTCCTGAATAAACCGGCGGGTCTTTTCCACATATTCCCAGTACACGGTATACATTTCCGAAAGCTTTACCTTCATTTTATTAATCCTGTAAACCTCCGATTCAAGAAAAGATGTGGTCGAAAAGCACCAGCATGTGTTTGTATTGCCTTGTGAAACAGGAGGATTATGCCATTGCTGGTTTTTGTAAAGTTCAACTTTGTTTGGGAGCTGATAACCCGAAAGATCGACTCCAAATACCTTATTCTCTTTCAAAGGAGTTATCTGTTCTTTAACTTCCCTGTCATCTTTCAGAATAGAATTCTGGTAGAACCCGGGCTTGGGTACAATAAATACAGCTTTGTCTTTATTCTGTCCGTTAACCGGGAGGAAGAACATTAATCCCGTAATGATAATACTATAAAGGTTTCTTAAATTCATATTGTCATATTTTAAGTTTTTAGAGAAATAAATTTAACGTTTTTTTATTGGGATCCATAATTCTTCTTCGGAATCCGGATCTTCATTTTTATATTGATCTCCCATTATCTCAAAATGAGGTTTGTTGTCAAGCAAAAAATCAGAATCCGGCAACCAGGTACCGAATATATATTGGTAGGTTTCCTCTCCTTTACTTGCGGGTCCTTTGTATTGAAAAACGGCATAAATCTCTGCCACAATTCCCGCGTTCTATTGTCCGAAAAGGACATTCTGATATGTTTCCCGACAAATTTCTTTTCAGGCATTGTTTCAATTCTTGGTTCCAATTCTGAATGTGAATTAATTATCTAATCTATTTCAATATCATACTTATCCAATAGCCCAGCTATTTCTGCCAATGAAAATCTGGCTTTTTTAATCCGGTTTTTTTCAGGGTCAAACGAATAGTTAAAGGAAGTACGAAAGTCAGCTTTTTCGATAATGGTATGTTCAAATATCGCCCTTGTTAAATCACAGTTATCAAAAACAGAACTGCTTAAATCACATTCTGTAAAATCGACTTCATGAAGTTTTAAATTTCTGAATGTTGTCCTTTTAAGTTTTGTGTGATAAAAAGAAGAATGATTTAAATTACAATTGTTAAAACTAACCGACAATCCAGATTCATTACAGTTTTCAAAGTGTAATCCCAGCATTTTGCAGTCCCTGAACCTGACTTCCCGAAAAGCTGTCTTAGTCAACTTAACAATACTCAGATTGCAGTTTTCAAACTCGCATTCCATAAATACTATAGTAGCAAGGTCTGAATTTGAAAAATCACAGCTTAGAAAAGTGCAGTTTTCATATTCACCCTTTATCAGCGGAGTTTGAGTGAAGTCAATTTTATCAAAAGTTTTTTCTTCTGTATAGTTTTGTTCCATAGGTTTGTTAAATTAACAACTTTGGGGACTTTCTTCAATACCCCTGATCAACCATGAACTTAATGGCTGTTAGTCAGTCAGGATAAGCCTCCATTTTTAATTATTTTCAGACCTTATGCATCCGAACTATAAAACATTGTATGAAATCCTTTAATTATTTTCCCCTCCTTTTTTATTTTCGCACCGTATTGTGAATGGCTTTAAATAAACACCAAAATTAAAAAATTTCCTTCTCTGACGGATATAAATTTTTTACATATTATTGTATTAGAGGAGGGTTAACCGGCAATACCTGCTACACCGTTTCCCTAATGCCAACAGAATAAGTGGTAATTGGGCGCAAAGAAGGCAGTTCCAATCAGCTACCTTCAAGAGACAGGCGGAACGCAACCATCTCCTGACTGTTACGAACCAGCAGGACATTGCCGACCAGTACCGGGTGGTTCCAGGTCTTGCCCTTGAGTGCAGGGAACCGGGCGAGCTCTTTAAACTGATCGGGGGATGCTTTAACCAATGCCAGTTCACCTTTTTCCGACAATACCAGCAACACATCCTGATCGGCCAGCAAAAGAATTTCTCCTGCATAGCGTCCTCCTTTCCACTTGCGATTGCCTTTCTCGATATCAATACATACCAGACTTAGACCATCAAAACCGTAAATATTACCATTGTGAACGACGAAATCGTTAAAATAAGGTCTCAACTTGTCTGATGACCAGCGTTCTTTAGCAGTCCATCTCCCGTTTTCCTTTTTGATAGCGAACCGCTGCATCCCTTTTCCACCAGTCTCGTTTACTGCGCTGATCACAATATCATTTCCATTAATCAGAGCTGGTTGGACAATGGGGGCACCGGTCGTTGGGAGCTCCCATAGCAACTTTCCATCGGCAGGTGAATAGCTGGTCGCACTTGTCTTGTTCATAAAAAAGACCTGCCTGATGCCATCGATTGTTAAAAAATGTGGTGAGCTGTAGCTTTCTCCACCGTCTGGTCCTGACCAGCGCTGCCTTCCATTTTCAATGTCGTAAGCAACTATTTGGCCTGCTATAGCAACATATAAGGTACTGTCAACTACCAAAGGTGAGCTGGTGTAACCCCAACCTGGTATTTTTACTTTAGTGTCTTTCGCAGCATTGCGCGACCAGACAACATTCCCGTTACGTGCATCAAGTACATTGAGGATTCCAGTCGCACCTAAAGTGTATACCCGGCCATTGCTGAGAGTAGGCGAAGAACGCGGACCTGCTCCAGCATGCGAGTCCCAGAAACGGGCAGTATCGCTGTGTCTCCACACCGGTTCGCCGGTATTCAAATTGTAACAGGTAACCATCTCAAAATCACCGCGCTGTTCCTGAGTATAGAGCAAAGTACCATGAATTGCAAAGGATGAACAACCTGGTCCGACAGGCCGTCGCCACATCTCAATCGGAGGTGTTTTAATCCAGTCGGTGTTGATATGCACACCATGAATGATACCATCGCGATTGACCCCACGGAAGCCGGGCCATTCAGCTTCTTTTGCCATTGCCGCTGAATCCAGAGGCATTGCTGTCAGCTTATTGTTGGTCTGAGCAATCAGACGAGCCTCGGATGTTTTCGCCCATCTCCATGCAAAATAATGATGGGCTTCTCCATCCATCCCGTCTGAACGCAGAAACACCCAGAATCCAGATGACAGTACTATGGTAGCAACCATAGTTGCACGCCTTGGTCTTACAGAGAGATGACGGCTGGCTACAGCCCATACAACAAACGCAAGACTCAGGACCGGGACTGAATATATGGCAAACATCAGTCCCATCATAGATGTTGAAATAGATTTGTCTATGATTTGAGCAGTCGCCAAAAGCGCTACAATCATAAGAATTACAGCGATCCATCGCTCTAACCGGGGTGCCCTGCTAAAGAACGCCCACCAGATAACAACCGCTAATCCGCCAAGGATCCCTCCGAACAATGCCACTGCAATAGCATCAGGAATAAAAACAGGTAAGACAAATCTTACCAGCCACTGTATTATTACAATGATTATGCCTGGTAATATCCTCAATGGCTTCCGCAGGGTAGGTTTTGATGTATGTTTATTAGTATTCATTTTTTTATTAAGGTTTATGTTTGGGGATTTTATCTCTGATATGTTACATTTAAGGGTTGAATTCTCTTGTTTATAATGACACATAACTATTGAGTGTATGATCCGTAAGGAATTCAGTGATGAGTTCATATCCTCAAACATATAACTTTAATGAGGGTAATCATCTTCTCAAACCCTGTAAATTTGATAAATAATACATTTTGTTACTTGTTGGCCTTTAATATCTTTTCTCTATCAAATATAATCAATTATATCAGGCTGTTTTAATATGCGCATATCAACTTCACCGGCTTAAGCAATTCATATAGGAGCATTGTCACTAAGATATAACATAAGACCGAAATGATGTCGGCTGCGAAACCCAACAAATAATTTGTAATTTGTCTAAGTGGCGTTGCAAAAAAGGGGGTGTTGAAAAAGTAAATTTACTGATTTACTTGCCAATTGATATTTTTTGATGACTTTTTGATTTTTAAAGATAAAATTAGGATGGTTAGTTGGCCATCTTCTTAATATTATGTGCAATACTCATAATTCCCCATTCTGTGCTCACATTTTTCAGCCCTCGAGTATAAAATCGCCTGAACTGGTTGTTATGTTTTATTTGTCCAAAGACAGATTCTACATCAACTCCTCGTTTTGAGCGCAAAATTTTACCAATTTCTGATTCCAGATTTCGTTTTACTTTATTCTTAAATTTAATAAGTTTTGGACTGATTTCTATTGTTCTGCTATTTTTCCCTTTGCAACATGAGCTTTTATATGAACATTGATCACAACATCTTGATTTATATGATCTTCGCTTTGAGATATAGCCTCTTTCGCTTATGTTTTTTTTGGTGCCAATAAAATCTAAGATTTGTCCTGTAGGACACTTATACTGGTCTTTACTATTGTCGTACTCAAAATGATCTGAAAGAAAAATCTTCTTTTTATGATCATTTGTTTTTTCATAGTCAAAGTTGTTGTATTTTATGTAGTTACCAATATTATTGTCTTTTATATAATCATAGTTTTCTTCACTTCCATACCCTGCATCGGCTATAATATTCTTAGGTACGCCTCCTAATTGTGTTTTTACCTTCTCAATGAAAGGTATTAATACTGATGTGTCGGCAGCTTTCTGATATATCCCGTAGCCTAAAATAAATTGATCCTCAGTTGCAATCTGAACATTATATCCAGGCTTTAATTGGCCTGTGTTTAAGTGATCCTCCTTCATTCTAAAGAAGGTAGCATCAGTGTCTGTTTTAGAACAACGGTTGCGTCCATTCAGCATGTCTTTCTGCTGATCGTACTTATTTAGCTTTGGAATATATTCCTTCTTTAGCTTGGTAACAGCCGAGCCTGCCTGCTTTGATTTTGACCCTTTCGATAATTTCTGGTTTATCTCTTCTACAAGTTTATCAACCTGGTCAGTCGTTATGTGACCCTCAAGTTCCTCCAGATTATGGGACCCATACTCCGCATCTTCTTCTTGCTGAAGCTGATCGATGTGTAACAATAGATTCTTTACTTTATCCTTAATCATAGATTCATGCCTTTCTACATTCTTCTTCCAGATATAGCTGTACCTGTTTGCATTAGCTTCTATTTTAGTCCCGTCAACAAAAATATTTTCAGCCTTTACATATCCGCTTCGTATAAGTAACTCTACTACTGAGCCAAAAACATCATCTACTGCTTCTTTCAGTCGCTTTGAACGAAAATTGTGTATAGTCGTAAAATCTGGAGTGCTCATTCCGCTGATCCACATAAAATATATATTCTCTTTCAGGGCTTTTTCTATTCTCCTGTTGGTATAGATCTTATCTATGTATCCATAGGTGATCACTTTCAGCATCATCCTGGGTGAGTAGCTGCTCGCTCCTCCTCCTTTATAGGTCTCAAAAAGAGGAGATAACTTTAATTCGTTAATAACTTTATCTACCACCCTAACTAAGTGATTATCTGGGATTAAGCTTCCAATGTCTGGAGGAAGAAGCAACAACTGATTGCTTTTGTCCTTTTTGAATACTACCTTAGCCATAAGATAATTTGTTATATCTCTAATTTAGATTAAGTTAGAGAATAGGGATGTTCATAAATGGTGAA
>PLLX01000070.1 GCA_003141415.1 Bacteroidales bacterium | reverse complement strand
TCCGCAAAACTATTGCAGGTTCATCATCTTAACCTTTACCTTAACCTTAACCTCTTAAGGATCATAATGACGAAATCATCTCCGTCATTATTGTTGTCATTCGGGCCTCGGTTTTAGCGGCCTCATTCTGAACAGATTCGTGTGTTGTATACTCAATTTTCCCTTCAACACCCAGATCGGTAATTACACTGACAGCAAAGCATGCCAGATTCATGTGACGCGCGATTATAACTTCAGGAGTTGTTGACATTCCGACAGCATCCGCTCCGATTATCCTGAAATATCTGTATTCAGCAGGTGTTTCGAAAGTAGGGCCACTTGTAGATAAATAAACACCTTTATGAATTCTGATATTATATTCTTCTGCAATGCGTAATGCTTTATTTACAAGGTATTTATCATAAACCTCTCCCATATCGGGGAATCTGACACCTATCCGGTCATCATTTGGTCCAATCAACGGATTAGGTAAAAGGTTAATATGATCTGTAATTACCATTATATCTCCAATCTGAAAAGCGGGATTGACTCCCCCGGCTGCGTTAGAAAGGAATAGGCATTTTATACCAAGATATTTTAGCACCCTTACCGGTAAGGCTACTTGTTCCTGTCCATAACCTTCGTAATAGTGGAACCTGCCTTTCATTGCAACAATCTTCTTCCCTCCGAATTCTCCATAGATAAGTTTACCTGCATGACCTTCAACTGTTGAGAGCGGAAAATTGGGAATATCTTTATAATCTATTTCAATCCGGTTATCAATTTTAGTAGTAAGTTCCCCAAGTCCGGTTCCCAGGATTATACCGGCATCGGGGTCAATTATCCCTTTCGCTTTCAGAAACTCTGTTGTTTCGATGATTTTTTCTAACATAGTCAATTATCAGATTATCAAACTCATCTTTATCTTCATTCAAAAAATGTATACCTATAGGAACATAATAAAATGCTGATCTGATTGGTTCTGCAATATTAGTAAATTCCCGCAATCTGACTGCATCTTTTTCTGTGGTAAACAGATACTTTGTTGCCGACTTCAGATTATTATATTTTGAAAAAATATTGAGCAGATCTTTTTCACTAAAATTGTGATGATCAGGAAATGAAAGATGGATGATTTCATTGAAACTCTTCTGAAGGTACTCTTTGAGTGGTAGCGGATTTGCTATTCCTGTAATCAGAACAATTCCACAACCGGTGCCTTCTGAAATGTCAGATTGAGTTCCTTCGTTGCAATTTTTAAAAACAGGTACCGGAGGTTTATATCTGAATGTTGTAAAATAGAGATTCTGATAAGGTGATTTGTTAATTTCTTTTACAATCAGTCTTCTTTGTATTGGTGAGATGTTTTCCGGAGATTTGGTGATCAGGATCATATCGGCTCTCCTCATATTTCCTTTACTTTCTCTCAGGTTGCCATAAGGCATCATATGATCTCTGACGATAAGTCTTTCAAAATCAGAAAGAAGGATTGAGAAGCCAGGTGTTATCCTTCTGTGCTGAAAACCGTCATCAAGAATAATAACTTCAGTTTCCGGATTTTCCTGCAGGATCCTTTTTACACCATGAACACGGTTTCTGTCAACTGTTACAAGCACATCAGGGAAATTACGGAATATCTGCATGGGCTCATCACCAATATCACTGACCAGAGCTGAAGATGATGCAATTCTGAAGTCGCGGGTCTTTCTTTTGTAACCCCTGCTCAGGGTAGCTACCTTAAAATTCTCTTTGAGCAATGCTGCAATGTATTCAGTATGTGGGGTCTTGCCTGTTCCCCCAACAGTAATATTTCCGACACAAATTACCGGAAAGGGAAACTCCACGGAGGGAAGAATCCCGGAATCATATAAAAGATTCCTGAAACCAGTTATAAGTCCGTATAGAAGTGAAACAGGGTAGAGTAATATATTCTTTCTATGTATCATATTCTATTTAAGTCAATACCGGCTGTTTTAGCCCCCCAACCCCCCTAAAGGGGGGCTAATCCTCTGTAACCTAGTGAAATTCTACAAAGCGTTAAAGTATTATCTCCCCCCTGGGGAAGATCCCGTGAAGCGGGAGAGGGGTTTCCACTCCAAACTTTCCTCTTAGTGTATATCAATGAAATAAGGCAGCCGAGCCTGTATCCCCGACATTCCTTTTATTTCCTGAACCATATTATAGAATTTTATCGATTCCCCGAGTTCATTTTTCAGAATACTCATCCTTAACTCTCCGCTAAGCTGAGAAATAATTCTCGTATAAGGGTCTTCAAGTACAGGTAATTCCCTAACCGAAAATGATTCAATGCCTGCAAGTTTTGCTGCGCCTTTGATAGCATCTTTGAGTCCGCCCATTTCGTCTACAAGGCCAATTTTCAGGGCGCTGGTCCCACTCCAGACCCTTCCCTGTCCGATGCTGTCGACAGATACAGGACTCATCTTCCTGCCTGAAGCTACTTTACCTACAAAGTCACTGTAGATCTTTTCAATACTCAACTGCATTAACTCTTTCTCATAAGGATTCATAGGCCCGTATATTGAAGGGAAATCTGAATTTTTATTTGTATTGACAATTTCAGTAGTCAGTCCAAGTTTCTCACTCAGCAGTTTGCCGGCATTTGGAATCAGACCGAAGACACCGATAGAGCCTGAAATAGTCATTGGATCGGCATAGATTTTTGTTCCGGGGGCGGAGATGAAATATCCTCCCGATGCAGCGTAATTCCCCATCGATATCACCACCGGTTTTACTTTGGCAGAAAGATCGAGTTCACGCCACATTATATCTGAAGCTGTTGCACTACCTCCAGGGGAGTCAACTCTAAGTACAATTGCCTTAACTGAAGTATCCAGCCTTACCTTTCTGATTACATCGGCATAATAATTTCCTCCAATGTTGTCATCGTTCCCTCTGCCGGTTACAATAGTTCCTGATGCATAAACTACAGCTATCTTATTCTTTACGGAATAAGTCATTTTAGTATCCGGGACTTTATTGTATTTGGCCATAGGTACCAGGTTAAGATCTTTATCTTTGCTAATTCCCGACATTATCTTAAGAGTATCTATTAATTCATCGCGGTACATCAATCTGTCAACCAGTTTAGATTCGACTGCTCTGGATGCAAGGGTTCCGTCTAGATTGTCAGCAAACCTGTTAAGCTGATCAGCCGGAATACCTCTCGATTTTGAAATGTCTGTAATAACCTGATCCCATAATGATCCGACATAGTCTTTTATCTGGGTCCTGTTCTCATTACTCAATTTATCCAGAATAAAAGGTTCTACGGCGCCTTTAAATTTACCGTGCCGTGTAACCTGGACTTCGACACCGATCTTTTCCAGGGCTTTTTTGTAAAACATTACCTCGCTGCTCAGACCCTTGAAATCAACCATCGATCCCGGATTAATATAAATCTTGCCAGCTGAAGTTGCCAGATAATAACACTCCTGCGTCATAATATAATCAGAATAAGAGATAACAAACTTACCACCCTCCCTGAATTTCAGTAGAGCATTCCTGATCTCCTCAGTTGTCGCCCAACCGGAAGACAGAAGTCCGTTTTCTATCAGAATACCCTTTATCTTATTATCGCCAGAGGCTTTTTCTATATTATGAAGAATTTCATTTAATCCGGGAACGGGAGCAAATGTCATATTGAGCAGGTCAATTCCTGAAAGAGGATTCTGATCTCCTCTGTCGGGGATATTTACTCCTGCTTTTAGTACCAGAATGGAATTATTACTTATTGAAATGGGTTTGTTACCCGATGAAACAATGGCGCTAAAACTGGCAAGCATTACTATGAATAAAAGGATAGATGCAATTATTATTCCCGTTATTGTCGCCAAAGTGTATTTAAGAAAGTTTTTCATCTTTTAAACAATTTAATGGAATGAATTTTAAATATATAAAAAAACAAAATGACTATACTGATGCCCATATATGAATTTGTTGATTTTCAAGCGATCTATATTGATTTAGTAATAAATTGTGATACTATTATAAAAAAACAAAATGAATTTGTAAAGGTATACATATTTAATACTTTTGATATAAGATGGCTTTGATTATGAAGATTGTATTTCTTGGTATCGGAACAAACCTTGGAAACAGGGAAAGCAATCTTGAACAAGCTGTTGCAAGAATAGAGGAATATGTTGGACCGGTTTTAGATTCTTCTTCAATCTACGAGACTGAACCATGGGGATTTCAGGCAAAGGATGAATTTCTCAATAAGGTTGTGAAAGTTGAAACAGAGCTGACGCCATCAGAAATATTGGAAAGGATTCTGATAATAGAATCTATAATGGGAAGGGTAAGAAGCAAGGAGCGATACTCATCCAGGCTGATCGATATCGATATTCTTATCTGCGAAGATATGATTATAGATGAGGAAAACCTGAAGATTCCACATCCGTTGTTGCATCAGAGAAGATTTGTATTAGTTCCCCTTTGTGAGGTTGCTTCAGATATGATTCATCCGGTTTTGAAAAAATCTATTTCAGATCTGCTGGAAATATGTGAGGACAAGAGCGAGGTGAAAAAGTACAGATAAAAAGCATCAGGTTTTGTTCATTGACCCCTTTTTTAATTTTCCCCGGGGGAAACATTCCCTGCATTCTAGTGTAATTCAGCTAAACAACAGAGTATTATCGCCCCTTTAGGGGAGATGCCACGAAGCGGCAGAGGGGTTTTGCACCCGTAGCAGAACTCTTTAGAGGGAAGTCCCGCTTCAGCGGGAAAGGGGGCTTCTTCACATCAACCCATTATCCGCAAAGCTGTAATAATCTTTATCAGAGATTATAAGGTGATCGAGAAGCTGAATATCCATCAGATTACCTGCCTCTTTTATCTTTTGCGTTATTTTAGTATCCGATTCACTTGGATTAAGATTTCCTGAAGGATGATTATGGCAAACAATGATACCTGAAGCAAGACATTCAATAGCTTTTTTCATCACAATACGTACATCGGTAACAGTGCCGCTGATGCCACCCTGACTCAGTTTCATCCTGTTAATCACTTTATTTGATCTGTTAAGGAACAAAATCCAGAACTCTTCGTGAAGAAGGTCAGAAAGTAATGGTTGAAAAATATCGGCAACATCTTTTGAACTTCGGATCTGAGGAACATCCTGAACTTCAGTCAGTTTCCGTCTTCGACCCAATTCGAGGGAAGCTGCAATAGTTACAGCTCTTGCGTTACCTATCCCACGTATCTTTTTGAGGTCGGCAATTGTAAGTTTACCCAGGCTATTAAGGTTATTGTTAACAATGGCTAATAATTCGCGACCAAGATCAACGGCCGATTTGTCCTTTGTTCCGGAACTGATAAGGATTGCCAGCAGTTCGGCATCACTCAGACTCGCAGTACCTTTCTGAATAAGTTTTTCCCTGGGTCTGTCTTCAACAGCCCAGTCAGTAATTTTAAGTGACATCTAGCAACAATTTTGAAATGCGTATGCAATATAATAAAAAAGGCCGTATCATAACGATACAGCCTCCTGAAATATTATTGAATAATATTATAAACTGCTAACGTGCTTAACAATTGATGACTTAAGGTTCGAAGCTTTTTTCTTGTGGATAATATTCTTCTTTGCCAGTTTGTCGAGCATTGAGGTTAATTTTGGAAGAAGAACTGCAGCCTCCTCCTTGTTGCTTGTTCCACGAAGTGTCTTGAGAGCATTACGCGTTGTTTTTGCGTAATACTTGTTATTCTCTTTTCTAACATCGATCTGCCTGATCCTTTTTTCTGATGATTTATGATTTGCCATGTATATATGAATTATCTTTTTAATCAAAAAATTGTAGTCCATAGGGGAATCGAACCCCTGTTACCAGGATGAAAACCTGACGTCCTAGCCACTAGACGAATGGACCGTACAAAGAACTTTAAAATGCGGATNNTTTTTGAACCGCAAAATATTTTGGCCTAAAAATGTCCGATTGATAAAGTAGAGTTATTCTATCAGGTTGTTAATATTAAATCCGTCAAAATCCCCTGAACTCATTAAAAGATAAAGCGGGTACTTATAGTAATGGGATTTTATGAAAGAAAACATTTCTTTGGAATTATCATACACTTTTATGTTATCTCCGCCAAACGCCTTACTTACAACTTCTTTAGAAAGATGTTTCAGCTTTTTAAGTTCAATCGCATGAGGATTATAATAGACAAATGCAATGGTGGCATTTGCCAGAGTTCCCTTATAGAGAGGCAGGAAGTCAGAGCTCAGACTTGAATAGGTGTGAAGTTCAAGACATGCAATTATTTCTCTTTTAGGATACCTTGAGGCAATTGCTTCAACAGTGGCTTTCACCTTTGATGGCGAATGCGCAAAATCGAGATATACCAACCCATTTTCATTATCTTTCAGTTTCTGAAGTCTCCTGGACGTGCCTTCAAAACTCTTAATGGCTTCATAAAAATCATCTTCTGTAACTCCTACGGCAAGACAAACTTCCCGTGCAGCAGAGAGGTTTTGCATGTTATGTTCTCCGAATATTTTTACAGGCACAACCCTGTTATGCGTTGCTGCATAGAACCCGGTTTTGTTTTGAAAATANNTTATAAGGGATTTTCCTGATATTAATTGGTGCCGCAAGAACAACTTTTTTTACTTCAGCGTCACCATCAAAGTAAATCAATGATCCGCCGTCAGAAATTTTTTCTGAGAAAATCCTGAATTGCTCGACATAGTTTTCAAATGTCGGAAATACATTCATGTGATCCCATGCAATACCATTTAGAACTGCAATATCAGGCATATAAAGATG
>PLLX01000201.1 GCA_003141415.1 Bacteroidales bacterium | reverse complement strand
ACGGGTAATAGGAATATTCTGATAGGGGATGCTGCTAACGATAATGGAGATTTATTATTAAGTGGAAAGCTGACAATTGTAAATGGGAATGTATATGTAGGCAGCACTTCAGGGGCAAATAATAATAATAATGATATCGAGTATACAAGCAGTGGAGCATCTGCAATAGATATCCAGGGTGGAAGATTGGTGGTGAATGGTCAGATAAGACGAGATCCTTCAAATGCAGGTGGCGTTTTACAGTATTCTCAAAGCGGAGGCGCAGTTCAAGTTAATGGACAGAATTCAAATGCAACAAATGCCAAACTTGAAATTTTAAATGCGGGTAGTGCCTTTACGATGTCAAATGGTACTTTGACTATTGTCCGGGGTTTTGGTGGAACTACTACACCATCTTCTCCATTTGGGGACCTGTATCTAAGGCCAGGATCTGCATCAGTTACTGGTGGAACAATTATTTTCTCACAGGGAGCTCTTACAACTCAGAACTATTTCCTTGATGCCAATATACCCTTAAATAACCTAACAATTACCGGTGCAGCTGGTCAGCCAGCTACTGTCAGACTTTTGGACAGTCCATTGGTTCTGAACGGGAACATGATTATTAGCGCTAATAGTTTTTTAANNAATTTCAATGATCTGGTAGTAAATCCAAGTACATCCTTGACTCTTGGTAGTCCGTCAACAGTTGCCCATAACCTGACGCTAAGTACAGGCAATTTCATCCTTGGCAGCAATGTCGTAAATTTAAATGGAGATTTTGAGAATGATGCAACATTTTCTGATAATAATTTAGTTGGTAATGGGATAATACTGAGCGGTACAACTCTTCAGCATATTACCGGATCAGGTTCATACGCAAGGATAACTTTGAATAATGCGGCAGGTGCTCAGGTTGTTAATGATTTGACACTGACTGAAGATTTGACAATGGCGCAAGGCATTTTCGATATCAAGAAAAGCCTGGTTACCCTTGGTGTAAATAGTGTTGTGGTTTCATCTCCGGCGGCAACATTTGGTGCTGCAAAAATGATAACCTCCGATGGAGTTTTTAGTAATGTGGGTTTAAGAAAATTCTTTAACGCGGGTGCTCAACCTTTGTTCCTTTATCCAATTGGTACCTCTGGAAAATATACACCAGCCACACTGAAAATTGATGCCAATCTTACTCAGGGATTTGTTCGTATAAACAATATAAACAGCAGGCATCCTGCTCTTATCAGCTCCGCGAATGCTCTTGGCTATTATTGGGAAGTTCAGAGCTCAGGCATTAGCGCGTTTAGCGGAAGTTTAGTGCTTGATTATTTGCAGGGAGACGTTGTCGGTGATGAACCAAATTATCTGGCTGCCCGGTTAATGGTTCCGGGAACAACCTGGAATTTATATCCCGGCGTGGACCCGGCTTTAAATACAATTACCTCTGCCTATAGCATTATCAACAATATCAGTGGAGAATATACTGCCGGTATTGTAGCATCTTTCTTTGCCAATGTCCCGACTTATACAAGTAATAAAGATGGTAATTGGACAGATAATACAATATGGGATCAGACTGCAGGGACTCCATATCCATGTCCTGTTGGTGGACCTAATGGATTTATTGTTATTGTAAAGGATGTTGTTACAATTAATACTAATTATTGTTACGCCTATAAGACTACCATTAATGACAGGTTGGAAATAAAATCTCCTTCATACGGTCATAATCTGGGAACTGTCGATGGAAGTGGAACCTTATATCTTGAAAGTGGTTCTTTTCCTGCCGGCGTTTTCACCTCTTTTTTAAGTTGCGCCAATAATGGAACTGTTGAATATGGAGGATCAGGGACATACTCGGTAATTGCAGATTTGTACGACAATATACCTAATGTTATATTCTCCGGGACAGGAACACGTGTATTGCCAAACAAAGATCTTACTATTTGCAATCTTTTAAGAATCAATGGACCGATCCTCGACAACAGTGTTTATAACAAAAAGCTTACAATTCAGGGTGTAATGAGTCGTTTATCAGGTACATTCAGAAGTGGAAGCGGCGCAGGAGCTGTTGTTTCATTTGCTGGTACAGCACCTCAAACGGTTGGTGGAGCCGTTTTGGGAGACTTTACAGGTACAAGCGCATTTAATAATCTTGAAATCAATAATAGTGCAGGACTCAGGATAAATAATGCTGGAGCTATTGAAGTGACTGGTAATCTGCTTTTGACCAATGGCTTAATAAATACAAGCTCAAGCAGGCAGCTGACGGTAACAAATCCCTCAAATACTTGTGTAATACCATCTGGAGGAAGTGCAGCTTCTTTTGTCGATGGTCCGCTTATTAAAGACATCAGCCAATATGATAATTTTGTTTTTCCGATAGGTAAAAGTGGAGCACCTAATATTTTAGGAAACAAGCTCATGATTTCTAATACTCAAACCGGGCCATTATTATGGTCTGTCGAGTATATGACCCCAAATAGTACTTCAGCAAGTGTTACTCCTCCTCTATTAGCTGTGAGTACACAAGAGTATTTTACAGTTAAAACTACAGCTGGAAGTAATTCAATTATAAATATTAACTGGACACCTTCCAGTGATGTTACACCCATTATTACGGGGGGGATGTCAAACATCAGATTAGCTAAATATAATACCGGTACAAGCAGTTGGACTCAGATATCAACATTTTCAGCCGGAGATAATTCTAACGGAACAGCAACTTCAACGGGTCAGATAACATCATCCGGTTCAGATGATTATACTCTGGGTTCTGTAACTGATCTTAAACCCAGAGCACAACTGACTCCTGCCGGACCTGTATGTGGTGCCTCCGGGATACCTATCTCATTCACGGCACCATATAGTATACCTTTCAACTATGTAATAAATTATAC
>PLLX01000203.1 GCA_003141415.1 Bacteroidales bacterium | reverse complement strand
TTCAATGCTTCAAATATTTCAGGAGCTGAACCTGTCCTTTCTGTCCGGAAATCTCCAACAACGCACACAATTGTTTGATTTTCTTCAACTTCCACGCTTCCAAGCTCTTTCAGGTCTTTGGCAATCTGTTTGATGAATTCCGGATTATCTATTGTAATTGATACTGCAACCTCCGATGTGGTAATCATATCAATTGGTGTTCTGTAAGCTTCAAATATCTCAAATACTTTACGGAGGAATCCGTAGGCCATTAACATCCTGTCAGATCTGATTCTAAGTACCGATATTCCGTCTTTTGCCGCAACAGCTTTATAATCCTGAAGGACTGATGAAGAGGTTATTAAAGTTCCAGGATCTTCCGGTTCCAGAGTGTTCTTAAGCCTTACAGGGATATTCTTTTCCCTCGCAGGATTAACACTGGAAGGGTGCAGGATTTTTGCACCGAAATAGGCAAGCTCCGCTGCTTCATCGAATGACAATTCACGTATCACCCTGGTGTTCTCAACAAATCGGGGATCATTATTATGAAATCCGTTAATATCAGTCCAGATCTGAATTTCCGCAGCATTCACAGCAGCTCCGATCAGTGAAGCTGTAAAATCACTGCCACCACGCTTCAGGTTATCGATCTCTCCGTAAGCATTTCTGCAGATAAATCCCTGTGTTATAATAATATTTTCAGTTGGAAAACTCTTAAGCTCACGTTCAATGTTTTCTTCAATGTAAAAGGAATCAGGTTCTCCATCCTTGTCAATACGCATGAAACTCAGGGCCGGTAAAAGGATTGATTTGATATTCGTTTCCTGAAGAAGAAGATTGAATAATGAAGTGGATATCAGTTCTCCCTGTGCAAGAATTGCTTTTTCCTGAAGCTTTGTAAATACCCTGAGGGTAAAATTCCTGATATATTCAAAATGAGAATTAATATGTTCGTGTCCGGATTTTTTAAAATTCTCAGTGGAAAACAGCTCCTCGACTACCTGATGATATTTTGATCTTAAATTGTTAATTTGAACAGATGCTTCATTAATATTGTCGGCATACAGCAGATTGGTTATCTCAACGAGGCTGTTTGTAGTCCCTGCCATAGCAGATAAAACGACGATCTTTCTCTCATCATCATCTATTAATGGTATCAGTGCTTTCATCCTGTCGGGATTTCCAACTGAAGTCCCTCCAAATTTCATAATTTTCATAAAAGTAATTTATTAAAAAAAAACCTGCATCGTTTAGCAGGTCTATATATCCTTTATTTTGTAAAACTTCCAGATAAAGATAATAAAGACCTGTAATCCAGATGCTTAATATACCTTAGAAGCCTTTGTATTTGTTTATTCATATGTTTATTATCAGGGAGCAAAAATATACTTTTAATTAATAAAGAATATTTAATTGGTATATTTTTTGTTAACATATATCGTATTTAATGGTTTAAATGTTAAATTTTATAAAATGAAGAAAACTGTTTTTGTCATACTGGTAATTCTGGTTATATTTCAGACAGTTGGATTCAGCCAGAAAAAAAAGGAGAGGGTGGTTGCAAAAGCTGACACTGTTTTAGCAGACAGTCTGGAGTACAGGTTAATTATCATGGATCCGGGGTTTGATAGCTGGCTGGCAACTCAGCCTTTCAAGGATTTTTATTCGAATGACTATTATGCCCAGAAAAATCGCCTTTATGTTACCGAATGGAACCTAAGGTACGTGACTTCGCTCAACAAGGATTTGTACGATAATTATATAGATTATAATCCAACTACCGATTATGGGATCGATATTAATTATAAACTCTACTACTATTTCAGGTATTTTGAGGAGACAAATCATTTAAAGCTTCTTGGTTATGGCAGGTAATCTCGGTGCTGGGTCCTGGGTACCAGGTAAATTTCACCAAAGACTGAGAATTACTCAAAACTGAGCACAGGTACCCAGTCCCCAGCTCTAAGATGATTTTTAAATCTTTCTTCTTATATTTCATTTTTATTTATATTTTTGCACCCGCTATCTTTTCCCGCCCAGATGGCGAAATTGGTAGACGCGCTAGTTTCAGGGACTAGTGTCAGTAATGATGTGCAGGTTCGAGTCCTGTTCTGGGCACAAAAATGGCGCAGTGCGCAGAGCACAGAGCGCAGGGCAAAAAAACCTGAGCTTCTGGCCCTGAGCCCTCAGTTATTATGCCCAGATGGTGAAATTGGTAGACACGCCAGCTTGAGGGGCTGGTGCTCGCAAGGGTGTGCAAGTTCGAGTCTTGTTCTGGGCACACACAAAAAACCAGATTGTATTTAACAGTCTGGTTTTTTTTTAATTGAAATCTCCGGGAGTCCTGGGTCGTGAGGCCTGTATACTATTTCTTTATCGAATCATAAATCGCTTGCAATATCTCCGACCTTATATTCATATTATACAACTCTTCGTTTCTTCTCGTCGGATAAACTCTGTTGCACAGGAATATATAAGAAATTTCAGAAACAGGATCTACCCATACAAATGTTCCTGTATACCCTGAGTGACCAAAACTTTCCGGTGAGGCACTTTTCGTTGGATAAGAATCTTTTTGTGAAAGCTGGGAATTATTCAACAATGGCTTATCAAATCCAAGTCCCCGGCGGTTATTATTCCCCGGAAACTGTACTCTTGTATAATCTTCCATAACATTCCGGCCAATAATCTGCTGCCCGCCATATTCACCCATCCTGCGGTAGAGTTCCATAAGCTTCATAAGATCATTGGCATTTGAAAACAAGCCGGCATGACCCGATATTCCTCCCTGCATAGCTGCAGCTTCATCGTGAACAGTCCCTTGTAATTGCTGTTTCCTGAAAAGAGAGTCATATTCCGTCGGGACGATCCTGTCCATCGGAAATCTTTTATAAGGGTTGAACCCCATTTCAATGGCACCTATTTTCTTATAAATGCTATCGGTTACAAAATCATACCATTTCTGCCCGGTTAAATTCTCAATGATTTCAGGAGCAATTATAAATGTCAGATCTGAATAGACATATTTTTTTTCACCAAGAGGGCTCTTTTTTATCTCATTAAACATCTTCTTCCTGTAATTTTTATAGATATAAAGCCCTTGTGCAACCTCTATAGGGTATTTCTTTCCGGACTCGAAGCTAAACGTCCTCGGTTTGAATTTACCATCCTTTTTAATAGTCTCCTTCCAGAATTGAATAAAAGGTATTAATCCGGCCTGATGAGTCAGAAAATCTCTCATACAAATATTACCCTTGTTAGTATTTTTGAAATCGGGGAGATAAAATCCTAAAGTCTTATCGGGAGAAAACTTTCCATCAGTATTGAGAAGCATCAACCCGGCCAGGGTAGATGATATCTTGGTAATTGATGCCAGATCGTACAGATCATCTTCCCTGACAGCGATCCGGTCGTCATATGTTTGATACCCATAGGCTTTCTGAAAGACGACAACTCCTTTTCTGGCTGCCATAATTACACATCCCGGATATGCTTTTGCTTTAAGACCGGCATCGACTATAGAATCAATTTTAGTATTTAGAATTGCTGATGACATTCCAACACTTTCAGGTATTCCATATTTAAGTCTTAAATCACCTTGAGTCATAATTCCGTAGTTAGAAGGCCATTTATTATTTATAGTAACAGGAAGGAGACCTTTGGCACCAATGCCTCCAAAAATCAGCTGCGCAGAGAGATCTTCCGTATAGTCATTCTCCTGATATGCCAGGATTAGCCCGTTTGCTTTCTGAAGAATTTTTACTTTATCAATTCCGTACGGGTTGCCAAACCATGTAATAATTGTTTTATTATTTATAATAAGTTTTTCAAGGAAATTATTAAGCTCAGGTTTTATTCCAAATCCCATATTAGGTCTTTGATCCAGATCAAACACACCGGCAAGTACCAAATCGTATTCTGAAAGTTTTTTTAACAAATTACGACATGCTGCAGAATCTGAGGGATCAATGAAAAATTGATCAGCAGGATAATATTCTGCAATTCTTTTCTGAAACAATGAGATATTGTCACTGTTAATCGCTATTGTAGCAATCTTTAAATTCTGCAGATTTTTAACAGGTATAATATTCTGATCGTTATTCAGTACTGTTAAAGCATTTGCATATAGCTCGCGTATTAATGCTTTGGATATCATAGGAGTTAACTCCTTCTCAATATTATCGTGATTAATGATCGGAGGTTTATTCAACCCTGACCAGTATTTGAGCGCAAGAACTTTCCTGCACTTCAGAGCTATATCATCAACTGTAAGTTTTTTCTGAGAGATATAGTTTTTTGTTTCTCTGATTGTAGCTTCGACGTCGGTAACAAACTCAGCAACATCGTTTCCGGCCTCAAGAGCTTTGGCATCTGCCTCGCCGGGCTTGAAATATTTTGTCACCGCCTTCATCATCATTGCATCGGTTACCACTAATCCTTTGAATCCAAGCTCATTCTTCAGAAGGTCATTTATAATAACATGAGATAGAGTAGATGGCAGCCCGGTTGTTGTGTCGAGGGATGGTAGATTAAGATGAGCAACCATAATGCTTCCAATTCCTTCCGCGATCAGCTTTTTGAAGGGGTAAAGTTCAACGCTGTCTAACCTTGCACGCGAATGAGTAATTAATGGTAAGTCGAGGTGTGAATCAACATTTGTATCACCATGACCCGGAAAATGTTTTCCTGTTGCTAAAATGCCATTATCCTGCATCCCCTTCATATACATGATGCTTTTTGATGTTACCTTTTCCCTGTTTTCACCAAATGAACGGTAGTTTATAACAGGATTCTGGGCGTTAACATTAATGTCCAGGACAGGAGCGAAATTCACCTGCATTCCGAGTCTTTTAAACTGTTGTGCTACTGCTTTGCCAAACTGATAAATGAGTGAATCATTTTGTACTGCGCCCAGGGTCATTTGAAAGGGAAACTTATCGACATTTTCAATTCTCATACCGACTCCCCATTCGGCATCGAGTGAAATAAGCAGCGGCACTTTGGAAATCTTCTGATAATAATTTGTCAATTCTGCCTGTTTTGCTGCTGTTCCCTGGAAGAAAACAATTCCGCCGACTCCATATTTTCTGATTATATCAGTTACTTCAACTTCATGAGTTATATCCTTGTTCGAATAACCCGCTATCCAGATGCATTGGGCAATCTGCTGGTCAATTGTTAGGGTTTTCATAACCGAATCAACCCATGGATGGTTCATATATCTTAAGAAAGGAGGATCTGATTGTTGCGTAGCAATTTTAGAAACTGATAAAAATGCAATTGTAAGGAGAAGAAAAGATTTTATTGATTTTATGAAATTCATATTTATATATTTTAATAGCGAATGAATTAAATGGAATATTGAATCCTCTCAAAAGTAACATTTTTATAAATGAAAAAATGACAAATTTTCCCGCAGATTTCGCAGATAGGCATAGACGTTGCCAGTGATCTGTAAAAGAATCTGCATAAATCAGGGAGATCTGCTGGAACCATGAAAAATCAGCTTTAATTATTATTTTTACAAAATATTATCTGGCTTCATCTATGACAAAAAGCAGCGGCAGGTTGGTTTCTCTGGATATCTTCAGGGGACTAACAGTAGCTTTTATGATTATCGTGAATAATCCCGGTAGCTGGGATTATGTTTATCCCCCGCTGAGGCATGCCAAATGGAATGGTTGTACTCCAACTGATCTGGTCTTCCCCTTCTTCCTTTTCATTGTCGGAATGTCAACCTGGTATTCACTCAAAAAATACAGGAATGAGATTAATGGAAGCTCTCTTCTGAGAATATTCAGACGCACCATAACGATCTTTGCTGTTGGTTTGTTCCTGACAATCTTCCCATACTTTGGAAGAGATTATTCAAACCTCAGAATAATGGGGGTACTTCAGCGTATTGCTCTGGCTTATGGGTTAGGAGCAATTTTATGCCTTACAATCAGGAGGAACTACCTCTGGATACTAATCGCAATTCTGCTTCTCCTTTACTGGGGATTACTTGTACTGTTTGGCGGGAATGATCCTTACAGTCTCGAAGGCAACTTTGCGCTTAAAGCAGATATCGCTGTTCTGGGTAAAAACCATCTCTATACTGGATTTGGAATTCCATTTGATCCGGAAGGATTACTAGGTACAATTCCTGCAGTATGTACTGTTATTATCGGCTATTTTGTAGGAGAACTGACCGGGAAAGGAGCCACGAGTGGAAAGACTGTCATTAAGATTATCCTTTTAGGTACGGCGGCTGCTGGTCTGGGATATTTATGGAGTTTGATTTTTCCAATTAATAAACCCTTGTGGACAAGTTCGTACGTTTTATTTACGGCCGGAATAGCTATGGGCGTTTTCGCGATATTATATCTGATAGCTGATGTTCTTAAATTCCAGGTACCTGGAATGTTCTTTATGATTTTTGGCACAAATGCTCTTTTTTCCTATTTTCTTTCCGGGATATGGATTAAAATGTTGTTATTTATTCAGATTCATCCAGGGACAGAAAAAACTACTCTTTACAGATGGTTTTATGAAAAAGTATGTGTCCTGATTGCAGGAAATCTTAATGGAAGCCTTCTGTTTGCAGTCATCCAGATGTTGATTGTCTGGTGTGTTGCATTGATACTTTACAGGAAAAGAATTATGATCAGACTTTAAAGAGAAAAGACAAAAGTCACAAGACAAAAGGATAAAGGGAAAAATGCACCGTAAACAGAACAGAGATGATGCAGATTAAACAGATTTTCACTGATTTATAGAGGCCGAGTAACCAGAAACGAGAAACGAGAAACAAGAAACGCAATGAAGGAAATTGACATTATATCAGACGGCTACAAAGAATTATTCGGGGGTTCTGATCTTCAAACAGAAGCCTTACCTCAATCCGGCTCCGACAGAAAATACTTCAGATTAACAACAGGAGGCAAAAGTGTTATCGGGGCACATAATCCAAACCCCGAAGAAAATGAAGCATTTATAGGTTTTACAAAACATTTCATTTCCAAAGGACTGCCTGTTCCGGAGATCTACGGATATTTACCTGATAAATTCATTTATTTCCTTCAGGATCTTGGTGATATAAACCTGTTTACATGGCTTCAGCAAAAACATGCAGGAGCAGGATTTGACACTGAAGCTGAAAATTTTTACCGTAAAATTCTTGACAAACTGATCCATTTCCAGATAAAAGGAATAGATGGGTTGAATCTCGATCTCTGTTATCCGCACAAAAGTTTCGACAGACAATCGATGATGTGGGACTTGAATTATTTTAAATACATGTTTCTTAAGCTTGTAGCAGTCCCTTTTAATGAGAGGAGGCTGGAACATGATTTTAACCTGCTCGCTGATTTTCTTCTTGAAACCAGGCAGGATTATTTCCTCTACAGGGATTTTCAGTCGGCAAATGTTATGATAGTAGGTGGAGAACCATGGTTCATTGATTATCAGGGTGGCAGGAAAGGTGCTCCGCAGTATGATGTCGCCTCTCTATTGTATGATGCGAAAGCTCATATTCCGGAACAGTCACGCGAGAAGCTTCTTGAATATCATATAAATAATTTCTGTTCAGTATCAGGGGAGAGCATGACAGAATTCAGAGGATATTATGCCGGTTTTAGTATGATAAGGCTTATGCAGGCCCTGGGTGCATTCGGATTCAGAGGACTGTATGAAAAGAAACCAACTTTTACAGGCAGTATTGTTCCTGCCGTAAAACTCTTAATACAATTAATTGATTCAGAGCAACTTCCTGTATCTCTTTCTGAACTATTTCAGACAGTCAGACTGATACCTGGGGTTCAGATTTATAATGAATTAGAGCAGGGAAAATCAGTTGATTGAAAGATAAAAGATAAAAGACAAAAGGAAAAAGATAAAAGTAAAAAGGCAAAAGTAGAGAGCTTTTTCTCATACCGCAAGCCGCATACCACAAACCTCATTATAAAAGGAAGACAATAACCCATTTAACAATTTTTAAGAAGGTCAGTACATGAAAGCAATGATATTTGCTGCGGGATTAGGTAAGCGACTCGGGAATATAACAGAAAGTATTCCTAAGGCTCTGGTTGATATCAATGGAAAAACAGTTCTTCAGATGGCAGTTGAGAAATGTTCTGAACATGGCTTTAATGATATAATAATAAATGTACATCACTTCGCAGACATGGTTGAAGATGAGGCAAAAAGGCTTAAGAAAACTGGATTCAGAATTTCTGTTTCGGATGAGAGAGATAAGCTCCTTGAAAATGGAGGAGGACTATATAAAGCTCGCGAATTCTTTGACAAGGACCCGTTCCTTCTCTATAATGTAGATATAGTATCTGATTTTGATCTTTCATCTCTTTACAAGTTACATCTTGAAAAGAAGGGTCTGGCAACATTGGCAGTAAGGCATAGGCCCGGACAAAGATTTCTACTGGTAGACAATGAAGGTCAGTTGCGGGGCTGGAGAAACATTTCCACCGGAGAACAGATACTTGCAGGTGTAACCAACACAGGTCTTTCTGAAATAGCTTTTTCAAGCATGCATATTGTTGAACCGGAGATCTTTAATTATATGAATGAGGGAATTTATTCAATGATCGATTTATATCTTAGACTGGCCGAACACCATAACATTTTTACTTTAAAACATGATGAGGGCTATTGGATAGACGTAGGAACGCCTGAGAGCCTCGGTTATGTGAGAAAATTACTCTTAAAGCTTCCAGAAAGTTCGGGTAAAGATAGTGAACACAGTAATAATCTCAAGTCTTCCGATAATCATCAAGAGGCTTAAAACAACTTTACTTACTTCAGGTAGATTGGCAAAGCTGCTCATGGGTCCTACACTTCCGAGACCGGGACCGATTCCTGCCATACAAGTGGCTGCAGAACTTGAAGCAGTAACCGGATCAACACCAGTTATGACAATAATAACAGTTCCAAGTACAAAAATGAATAGGTATAATACAACAAATGAAAGTATTGAAATATTGGTGTTTTCTGCTACGCTTTTACCATTTAGCTTTATAAAAGAAATAGATTTCGGGTGATTAAGTTTTACAAAAATATTTTTAATATTTTTAAGAACAATTAAATGTCTGGCCATTCTTATTCCTCCACCAGTAGAACCTGTACATGCACCTGAAAACATCAACAAGAAAATAAGGAGAAGCGCTGCTCCTGGCCAGATTAAATAATCAGTTGAAGTAAAACCGGTACAGGTAATTATTGATATAACCTGGAAAAAACCTTCCCTGAATGATTCTTCAAATGTTCTTGCAGAATTTAAATGTAGAATTATAGTGACAATAGTTCCTGCTATCATAGACACAGCAATATAGAACCATAGTTCTTCATTCTGCTTCACTTTTTTAAAGTTAAGCTTCACAATATAATAGTAAATGACCTGGCTTGTCCCGGCAAGGAACATAAATATCATTACAATATATTGGCTGTAAGATGAATAATAAGCCAGACTGTTATTCTTTGTTGAAAAACCACCGGTAGCCACGGTTCCAAATGAGTGACAGATACTATCAAAAAGATTCATATCGCCGATGTTCAAAAGCAATATTTCCACAAGAGTAAGTCCGAGATAAATAAATAATACCCTTAAAACGATAGCCTTGGTTTTTGGATGAAACTTCTCTTTCATGGATGACTCAAGACTGAATAACTGATAACCTGTTGCCCTGATAGATGGCAGGATAATTATCAGGATAACTATCATCCCAATTCCTCCGATCCAGTGGGTTAAGCTTCGCCAGAAAAGAATTGAAAAGGGCAATATCTCTACATTTTTAAGGATGGAGGAGCCGGTTGTCGAAAACCCTGAAGTGGATTCAAAGAATGCATCAATAAATGAAGGGATCGTACCACTTATCAGATATGGCAACGTTCCTAATAATGAAAAAATTATCCATGATGAAGTAACTGCAAGAAATCCATCTCTGTTGCTGAAATTTTTTGAATCTGCTTCTCTGGAAATAAAATAAAATAAAGCTGAAAAGAAGAAAGTTATCGCTACTGACCAGAAAAAAGGAAATGGAGATTCTTTATAGATAAAAACTACTGGCAAACAGATAAGATACGATATTGTTTCAATCAAAAGGATCGTACTTAAAATCCGGATGATCAGTAAAGGATTTATCAGCTTCATGTTCAGGTTAAAGTATTTTGAAGATACAAATATAGTCAGAATTAATTTTGTCCCGGTTCTCCTCAGTTCTTCATCAAGGCAATATCATATTGAATGAAATCAGTCCATTGATTGGTCATTTTAATATGCTATATTTGGATCAGTTTAGTGGTGATTCGTTAAGTTAACAGGTGAAATTGAATTATCAGGAATTTTAAACCATAATTAATTGATTTTGGGTTCGCCGAGCTCCGCTGCGCTCCGGTTCTTTGTTTCCCCTGGCCCCAAAGAGAGCGAAGAACCGAACCGCTGAAGGCGGTAAGCTCGACGAAGTCAAAATCAATTTACTTCCGCAAAGCGGAATGGGGTAAAAAAATGATTTTCGAGCTCTTTAAGTTATTTTGAAAGTAATAATGAATATATGGGAAAAGTTTTAGTAATCGGTGCCGGTGGAGTCAGTACAGTTGTTGTTCATAAAATGGCATCTCTGCCACAGGTTTTCACAGAGATTATGTTAGCCAGCAGGACAAAATCCAAATGTGATGCTATTGCTGCAAAAATTGGAAAAAACCAGATTAAAACTGCTCAGGTTGATGCTGACAATGTACCTCAACTGGTAAAACTCATAAGTTCATTTAATCCTGATATCGTTGTAAATGTTGCGTTGCCTTATCAGGACCTGCACATAATGGATGCCTGTCTTGAAACCGGTGTTGCGTATCTTGATACTGCTAACTATGAGCCACTGGAAGAGGCTAAATATGCATACAGTTGGCAGTGGGCCTATATTGACAAATTTAAAAAGGCCGGAATTACTGCTATTCTTGGATGTGGTTTCGATCCCGGTGTGACTTCAATTTACACCGCCTATGCCGCCAAACATCATTTTGATGAAATGCATTACCTTGATATTGTTGATTGTAATGCGGGTGATCATGGTAAACCTTTTGCTACGAACTTTAATCCTGAGATCAATATCAGGGAAGTAACACAAAAAGGTAAATACTGGGAAAATGGTAAATGGGTTATAACTAAACCACATGAAATCCATAAACCGTTAAACTACCCGGAGATCGGTCCCAAAGAATCGTATTTAATTTATCATGAGGAGCTGGAATCGCTCGTGAAAAACTATCCGACTCTTAAAAGGGCGAGGTTCTGGATGACATTTGGTCAGGAATATCTTACCCATCTTCGTGTAATTCAAAATATTGGTATGGCAGGCATCGAACCTATTATGTTTGATGGACGTGAGATAATCCCAATTCAGTTCCTGAAAGCGGTCCTTCCTGATCCGGGCGAACTGGGAGAAAACTATACAGGCCAGACATCTATCGGATGCCGTATCAAAGGAATAAAAGAGGGCAAGGAAAGAACATACTATATTTATAATAATTGCAGTCATCAGGCAGCTTATGCCGAGACAGGAGCACAGGGTGTGAGCTACACAACAGGTGTCCCAGCCGCAATTGGAGCTATGATGTATCTGAAAGGAATCTGGAAAAAACCGGGTGTGTTCAA
The DNA here is from genome assembly GCA_003141415.1 of Bacteroidales bacterium. Taxonomy (GTDB): domain Bacteria; phylum Bacteroidota; class Bacteroidia; order Bacteroidales; family VadinHA17; genus LD21. The sequence continues at coordinate 26,258 of PLLX01000203.1, read as the reverse complement.
TGTTGAAGAGTTTGATCCCGATCCGTTTATGGCTGAATTAAACCGTCTTGGATTACCATGGGTAGAGCTGCATGACGTAGATCTTGAATTTTAACAAGTCTTAACACCCTTTGGGCTGTCTTGCTTCCTGCGGTCTCTTGTCTTTGGGTCCTTATGGACTGAGGCCTGTCTTTAGGTCTGACTGAGCAAAACGACAAACAGCCAAGTGTTAAGACATAAAGACGGAGCGAAGCGACAGACTTAAATAAACAGACAAATAGATGTCTATAGATTATACCAAAGTACCATCCCCTTGTTATGTAATTGACGAAGAAAGATTTCGTAAGAACCTGTCTTTAATAAAACACATATCTGATGAATCAGGCGCTGAAATTATTCTGGCATTTAAAGGTTTTGCAATGTGGGGAGTTTTTCCGATTTTGAGGGAATATATTTCAGGTGCCGCAGCAAGTTCAGCTGATGAAGCACGTCTGTGTTATGAAGAGATTGGCTCTGAGGCACATACATATTCTCCAGTATATAAGATGAATGAATTTAATTCGATACTTAAATATAGTTCCCATGTCACCTTTAATTCTTTGGCTCAATACAGAAAATATTCGGCTGAATTATTTAATTTTTCGAAGAAAATTTCAGCCGGTTTAAGGATAAATCCCGAATTCTCAGAGGTAAGTCATGGGCTGTACAATCCATGCTCTCCTGGATCAAGACTTGGTGTAATTGCTGAGGATCTGAAGGATGGCCTGCCTGAAGGAATTGAAGGGCTTCATTTCCATGTACTTTTTGAATCGGACTCTTATGCTCTCGAAAAAGTCCTGAATGTTGTTGAAGCGAAATTCGGGAAATATTTTTCTCAATTGAAATGGATCAATATGGGAGGGGGGCACCTTATGACAAGAAATGACTATGATACAGATCATCTGATAAAAATTCTAAAACAATTTAGCGAGAAATCCGGTCTCCATTTAATACTCGAACCAGGAAGCGCTTTTGCCTGGGAAACAGGAGAGCTTATTGCTACAGTGGAAGATATAGTTGAAAACAAGGGTATTATAACAGCTATTCTTGATGTCTCATTCACTGCTCATATGCCCGATTGTCTGGAAATGCCGTATAAACCTAAAATATCAGGTGCAACCGACCCGGTAGCTGGGAAACCAACCTATAGGTTAGGAGGTAATTCATGTTTATCAGGAGATGTCATGGGTGAATGGTCCTTCGAAAAAGAACTCGTCCCTGGTGACAGGATTAAATTCCTGGATATGATCCACTATACGATGGTTAAAACAACAACATTTAACGGAGTGCATCATCCATCAATAGGTATCTGGACAAAAGCAGGCCAATTCAGATTGATAAGGGAATTCGGTTTCGAGGATTATAAAAACAGGTTGTCTTAATGCCCTTCGGGCTGTCTTGAAGTCTTGGCCTACGGCCGGTCTTTAAGTCTTTTGACTGAGTAAAACGATAGATAGGGCGAAGCCCGTTAAGACGAAGTACAGTGAGAGACAGCGTTGAGACGTTTATTTCTTCCTGTTAATGGTAATATCAGTAACAAACATCTTATCGGTGACGATTACAGCATTTAAAATTTTCTCAGCTACCTCAGCCGGGTCCATAAAACTGCTTATGTCACGGTTCTGGCCTGGTATGTTCCAAAAATCTGTTCTCATTCCACCAGGATATACTGCTATAATATTTCGTTTTGATCCCTTTAATTCCGTTCTGAGCGCCTCGGTATAACCTCTTGCACCCCACTTTGCAGCACAATAGATTGTCTCTTCTGCTCTTCCCAGGAGTGCTGAAGTTGACATTATATTAACAATCGTAAGTTCTTCTTTTTCAGGTGTTAGTCTGAGTATTTCAGATGTGAGGAGAATCATTCCTTTAAGATTGGCCTCAAAGATTATGTCAATTAAGGCTGATGTTGAGTTATGTGCTTTTGTAAAAAGTCCCATCCCGGCATTATTGAAAAGATATTCCACTGTAAACGATTTACTCGTAAGGAATTCACCTACCTTTCTGACCTCGTCTTCCTTACCAATATTACAGATTATCGATTCTGTCAGTGAACTCCTTGAAGATTTTTTGAGTCTGGATGAGGCATCAGAGAGTTTTTCTTTGTTCCGGCCAAGTATAAGAACATTTTTCCCCGATTTAATAAACAGGTCGGCAATTTCCAATCCAAGACCGCTTGTACCCCCGCTGATTATAGATATCTTTTTCATCCTGATATTTTTATTNNTCATCATAATATAATTGATTTTATTGATATGATGGAACTTGCCCCGATATGTCGGGATTCGGTTCATCCTGATATTTTTATTTTTCAAATATATCCATTATTCCGGAATTGATTCTATTTGTACCTTACCTGAGCTTATAAAAAAACGAACTCAATTTATTCTAAATTGACGGATTACCGGATTGTGAATAAAACATATACAAAGACTAACTATTTCAACTACCAGGAAACAAATTCTTTGTAAATTGTGTTCATGTCCATTATTAGACAATGGGACTTAAAATTAATTCTACTATCTTTTAACCAAAATAGCTTTAATATGAAACGCATCTTTGTTCTAATATTTTGGAGTTTAATGTTTTTAAACGTCCTTCCTGCTCAACCTCATTACTCAAAATATGCTGATCCATTCCCTGGTCCCGGGTTACTGCAAACTACATCTGTAAAAACTCTTTCCCTGCTTCGGGTTGATACTCATAACCCCAGGCATTTTGCGGATACTCTGGGAAACCCTGTTCTCCTCATCGGTGATTCACCACAAAACCTTTCCCAGAAACTTACTATTGTACAGATGCAAACCTACTTTGCCGACTGCAGGAGTAAGGGGATCAATTTGTGCTGGATTTGTATTGACGGACAACCAACCGCTTCAGCAGAAGAGGTGGCACCTATAGACAAAAAAGGAAATCATGAATTTATGCCCGGAGGAATTCCGGGCAACTGGGACATAAGCCGCATTAATCCCGCCTACTATTCTCAAACCATTGACAGCATTCTGATCTTAGCGGAAAGTTATGGTATTTATGTCAATCTGATGCCGATGAGCCAATGCTACTGGTCGTCAGCGAATATAACAGCCAATAGTCCCCAGGCGTGCTTTAATTATGGCTTGTGGTTGGGGAACAGGTATAAAAACCAGAGAAATATATTATGGCTCTTCGGCAATGACAACCTGGACTCCTCACGGCAATGTCCGATAGCCAGAGGGATACGAAGATCCGGTGATAATCGATCTTTCAAAGATTGAGGGACCAGTAACCGTGCGATGGTACGATCCAACCAATGGGAATTATATTGACATCACCGGATCACCTTTCGTAAACAAAGGGTTGAACACATTCACCACCCCCGGAACACCCCACAAGGAGTTCAATACCGACGATTCTGCAGAAATCTCTAACGATTGGATACTTGTCGTTGAGGCGATTAACTGAGACTTGTCCGCTTATGATTTGAAATTCTTACAAGTTTTTATAATTTTGCGACTCAAATTCTGAGTATGCATAAGAGCCGGGTAAAAACCTGGGCACATATTTCACTTCTGACTGCCAATATTTTATATGGGCTTAACTACTCCATAGCTAAGGCGGTAATGCCGGATCATATTAAACCATTTGCCCTGGTTTCTATAAGAAGTATCTCTGCAGCAGCTCTTTTCTGGATCACCAGTCTTTTTATACCGAAAGAACATGTAAATAGAAAGGATTTACTATACCTTTTCGGCTGTTCATTTTTTGGAGTAGTTATAAACCAGACTCTTTTCCTTGTAGGACTTGATATGACTACGCCCGTAAACTCGTCAATTATACTCTCAACAAATCCAATATTTGCATTTGTCTTCGCTGCACTGATCCTCAAGGAAAGAATTACATTTCTGAAAGGAACAGGACTGGCTATTGGTCTTTCAGGCGTACTATTGTTGATATTACAGAATGGTGTTCCTGATCTTGGCAGCTCAACTTTTTTAGGAGATATTTTTTCAATGGTAAATACCATAAGCTGGGCGTTTTATACTGTAATCATCAAAAGGATGCTGGAAAAGTATCATCCGGTTACAGTGATGAAATGGACCTTTTTATTCGGGATGCTGACTAATATCCCAGCAGGTTATCACCAGTGGAGTACAATGGATTGGTCATCCATTCCTTTAACTGCATGGCTCCAAATTAGTTTTGTAATAGTCGGTGCAACCTACCTGGGTTATCTTCTTATTACCTTTGGTTTGCGACAGCTTAGTCCAACTATTGTCAGCACATATACTTATACCCAGCCAATAATTGCGGCATATCTTGCGACACTGATGGGACAGGATCACATTGATCTTGTTATGATTGTGTCTGCCTTATTGATTTTTGCAGGTGTATTTGTTGTAAGTTTTCAAAAGAAGAATGATTCATTGACCGTTTCCTAAAACGCTAAACGCTAAGCGCTAAACTCTTAACTCTTAATGATGTCAACTATCTATTACCCCTGAACCAATCACTTCATCACCATCATACCAGGCAGCAAACTGACCGGGAGCAATACCCCGTTGAAGCTTATCGAATATTATATACATTCCTTTCTCCCGACAATATAACCGTGCCCTCTGTAATGGCTGACGATATCTTATTCTAACCATATAATCGCGACTTTCGCTTACTTCCATTTTCAAATCGGTTCTGATCCAATGGATCTCCTCTTTCATTATGAATAGCCCTTTGCGATACAGTCCCGGATGCGCCTGACCTTCGCCAACATAAACAACATTCTCTGCCACATCAGTTCCTATGACAAACAGAGCCTTCTTATGACCTCCTGCATTCATCCCTTTACGTTGACCAACAGTAAAAAAATGTGCACCATTATGCGTTCCGATAATATTCCCCAACGAAGGTTCATATTTAAAGGGTTCAGTTAATTCTGATAGTGATTTTTCCGGCAATTCTTTTTCTGGTAAACCTTCTGTTATCTTAGGAAAACAATATGTTTCAATTCCTTCAACCCTTTCAACCTCTTCTCCTCTTGCAACTATTTCCACTATATTTCCTTTTTTCGCCACCAGCTTCTGCTGTAAAAAAGTCGGCAGATGAACCTTACCGACAAAACAGATTCCCTGGGAATCTTTTCGCTGGGCAGTAGCGAGTCCGAGTTTTTGAGCAATATCTCTTACTTCGGGTTTAGTAAGATTGCCAATCGGGAAAAGAGCAGTTGCAAGCTGTTCCTGGTTTACCTGGCAAAGAAAATAACTCTGGTCCTTATTATTGTCTTTACCTGCAAGAAGTCGATAAATGATTTTTTCCCCTGATAGTATTTCATCTTTTCTGCAATAGTGACCTGTGGCTACGAAATCACCGTCTAACTTTCTGGCCTCCACAGTAAAAGAATCAAACTTTATTTCCCTGTTGCAAAGCACATCAGGATTGGGAGTTCGACCTTTTTCATATTCCGCAAACATATAATCAACAACTCTTTGGCGATAGGGAACGCTAAGATCAACCTGGTGAAAAGGAATTTCAAGTTTTTTTGCTACCATCTCGGCAAACATCAGGTCATCTTCCCAATGACAGTCACTTTGAAGAAGACCCGTGGTATCGTGCCAGTTTTTCATAAACAGACCGATAACATCATAACCCTGTTCCTTCAGAACCCATGCTGCAACGCTTGAGTCAACACCTCCGGATAATCCTACAACTACTTTTTTATTCACGGCACAAAGTTATATAAAAAGCGATAACTTTAAGCCACCATGGGACAAGGCACTCTGACCATATACAGCGCTTCAGCCGGATCGGGTAAAACTTACAAGCTGACAGCTATTTATCTCGCGAACCTATTCAGATCGAGATATAATTACAGGAAGATTCTGGCAGTGACTTTTACAAATAAAGCAACTGCAGAAATGAAATCGAGGATCCTCGATCATTTGCATAAGCTCGCTGTTGGTGAAAACTCAGATTACCTGCCAGTATTAGTTAAAGCTACAGACAAAACAGAAGAGTGGATCAGGAGGGAGGCAAAAGAGTTATTAAATTCAATTCTGCATGACTTTTCAAGGTTTTCCATATCTACTATCGATAGCTTTTTCCAAAAAGTACTGCGTGCTTTTGCAAGGGAGGTCGGCCTTCATACCGGATTTAACATTGAACTTGACCATAGTATAATACTGTCAACTGCTGTTGATGAAATGATTGCCTCCTCGGCAGTTGACACTCAGCTTAAAAACTGGCTCATTACTTATGCAATGTCAAATATTGATGAGGAAAAGAGCTGGAACCTTAAAGATGGAATAATAAAACTCTCTGAGGAGTTGTTTAAAGAAAAATTCAAAATACTCTCCTTAGAAGAGCGATCAAAACTTGAGGATAAAAAATTCCTTCTTGAGTATATCGAAAAGATCAGATCAATATCTCATTCATTTGAGAATACATTGATAAAATTCGGGAAAAAAGCTGATGAAATTTATTCAAAATTTGAATTATCCGATGATCTTTTTTACAGGAAAGGACAGGGAATACCCGGATTCATCAAATCTCTGGTTTCAGGAAATGTGAAGGGACCCAACAGCTACGTTCGTGAAATAGATAAAGAGCAATCCAGGTGGTCGACTGGTACTATAACAACACAACTTGAATTTGCAATCAGCAGCGGACTGGGTCAAACACTCCTTGATGCAATTCATTATTATGATGAAAATATTGTTGTTTATAATAGTGCTGTTTCTATATTCTCAAATATATATGCACTTGGAATATTATCTGATGTTTTGCATAATGTTCATCTTATTGCCACTTCTGAAAACAGCTTTCTTCTCTCTGACGCGGGCGAATTGCTTAACCTTATAACCCGTGAAGATCAGGCTCCTTTTATTTATGAAAAGGTAGGAAACAGGTATGAAAATTTTATGATAGATGAGTTCCAGGATACTTCTATAATACAGTGGAATAATTTCAAACCATTGATTGATAACAGTATGGCAGAAGGCTTTGATAACCTTGTCGTTGGTGATGTGAAACAATCCATATACCGATGGAGGAACAGCGACTGGAGAATTCTCGGAACAGTTCTCGAAAGTATGGTGGATAATAAAAGAGTTTTCAGCGAATCATTAACTTCAAACTGGAGAAGCAGGTCAAATATTATCAGGTTTAATAATACCCTGTTTACAATAATCCCTGATCAGATTGACAACTCTCTATCAGATGAAATGCTTCCTGTAAGTTTTAAGAAGCTATATGCTGAAGCTTTTCAGGGAGATCCCTGCAAAAATGATGGCGGTTTTGTAAGACTGGAATTCATCCAAAACAGTAATGAAAGGAAATGGCAGGAAGTTGTACTTGAACGCCTTCCGCATATAATAGAATCAATTCAGGATAAGGGCTATAAAGCTTCTGATATTGGCATTATTGTTAGAGACGGGAAAGAAGGTGGTCTGGTACTTAATACTTTGATCGACTATAATAACAAATATCCGGGAAACAGGAATGTGTATAATTTCAATGCAGTATCAAACGATTCATTATTGCTCTCTAACTCACCTGTCATAATTTTTATAGTTAGTGTAATTTCGGTAGTTAATGATCCACAGGATTCTATCAGCAGGGCAATTATGTTGAGGTTTTTCCTTATGTCAATAGGAGACGTAGAAGCTGAGAAAATTTCTCTGCAAAGTGATAAATTAATAGAAGGCTCACGTGCTTATTTTCCTGAGGGTTACGAAAAATTTCTGGACAGAATCAGGCAAATGTCTTTGTTTGAAGCAACTGAGAGTATCATAAAGTTTTTCCGGCTTGGCGATTATTCATGGAATGTACCTTTCCTGAACACTTTTCAGGATTATATTGTAAACTTTAGTGGCAGTAAGAATTCTGATATTCAAACATTTCTGTATTGGTGGGAAGAGAGCGGGAAAAAGAAATCTGTTGTTCTTCCCGGTAACCAGGATGCAATAAGAATTCTGACAATCCATAAGTCAAAAGGTCTCGAATTCAAAGTAGTTATATTGCCTTTCCTTTCTTGGAATCTTGATCATTTGGCATCTAAACAACCGTTCTTATGGGTAAAACCTGAAACGCCACCATTCAATGATCTAGGCATTATCCCGGTGAAATATAGTAAAGATCTGACCAACACTATCTTTGCTGACTATTACAAAGAAGAAAAATATTCGGTTTATCTAGATAATATTAACCTCTTATACGTTGCTCTTACGAGGGCAAAAGATGTATTATACGGGTTTTCAGTAGATAATCCCAGGTTAGAAAATACCATTGCCGGGGTGTTAAAGAATGCGATGACAATGATACCTGAAGTTCAGAAAGGAACAGAATTTAACCTGAAGAGTCACTATAACGATGAAAATTTGGTATTCGAATATGGAGAGATACCTGAAAACATAACTGGTTCAACAGATAAAAAGAATCTTATCTCTTCAAGGTACTCTGTTAGCCAGACAATGGAATCACTTAAGCTTAAGCTTCATGGAGAAAATTACTTTTCGTCTGAGAGCCAGATTATAAGAAAAAAGATCAACTATGGTAAACTCATGCACGAAGTCTTTGAAGGCATAAATACTCCTGCCGACATTTCCACTGCTGTCAGAAAACTTGTTCTAGAGGGTAAATTGGCTGATGAAGAATCAGCTGATATAGAAAAAAGAGTTAACGACATGATAAGGATACCACAGGTTGCGGATTGGTTTATGCCCGATACCAAAGTGTTGAAAGAAGCGGGTATTCTTCTCCCGATTGGCGTTACACGCAGGCCTGACAGAGTGATATTTAAAAATGGGAAAACTACAATAATTGATTTCAAGTTCGGGGAAGAGAATTCTCATTATGCAAAACAAGTCGATCAGTACCGGACTCTTCTTTTTGATATGGGCTATAAAGATATTGAAGCCTTTATATGGTATGTTGATAAGAATAAAATTGTATCTGCTTAAATGATGCCGCTTAATAAAGAAATAAAAACCTATCCCTGGCCATGGGGGCATGAAAGAAGATTCAATGCTTATTCTAATTATTTCAGAACTATTTATGGTGCCAGGGTGCAGAAGGTATCAATTGATGCAGGTTTTACCTGCCCAAACCGCGATGGATCAAAAGGAATCGGTGGATGTACCTATTGCAATAATGATGCCTTTAATCCTTCTTATTGTCAGCCTGTGAAATCTATCTCTGATCAGATTAGTGAGGGAATAGATTTTCATAAATGGAGATATAATGAGGCTGTATCATATCTCGCTTATTTTCAGGCATATTCCAATTCTTATGCTTCATTGGGCGCACTTAAAAAGTTATATGAAGAGGCGTTAAATTATCCGGGTGTGGTTGGTCTGATTATTGGAACCAGACCTGATTGCATCGACGTTGAAAAACTTGAATACATTAAAGAGCTTTCATCAAAATGTTATGTTGCAGTGGAATATGGGATTGAATCGTGCTATAACAAAACACTGAAACGGATCAACCGGGGACATTCATTTGAAGATGCGGTATGGTCCCTCGAAAGGACAGCTGCCCTCGGAATAACCACAGGGGCACATTTCATTTTTGGTTTACCGGGAGAAACTCGTGAGGAGATACTAAATCAGGTCGATATTATCTCCGGATTGCCTATTAAGACTGTTAAATTTCACCAGCTACAAATAATAAAAGGAACCACCATGGAGATTGAATTTAAAAATTATCCGGGTGATTTTGAGCTGTTTACATGGGAGGAGTACCTCGATTTCTTCATTGTTTTCCTTGAGAGGCTTAATCCATCAATAGTGGTCGAACGTTTTACCGGTGAAGTGCCACCACGTTTTCTGACAGGAGAAGGCTGGGGAAAAAAACGAAACGACCAGATAGTAAATATTATCGAAAAACGCCTTGAGAAACTTAATACATGGCAGGGAAGACTTTATGAAGATAAAAGACAAAAGTAAAAAGACAAAAGTAAAAAGACAAAAGTAAAAAGGTAAAAATTTTAATTCTATCATAGAACATACGACAAGCAACCAGCAACCACCAATCAGCGACCAGCACAAAATGACCTACTTCCTCGAAAATATCGCTCAATCGCTCCATGAAGAATTTGGAAACACGCTAAACCGCCATTGCCTGGTATTTCCAAACAGGAGGGCCGGGTTATATTTTCTGAAGTATCTGGCAGCCTTAATCGAAAAACCGGTATGGGTACCATCCATTATGACAATAAATGAATTATTCAGATCATATTCATTACTACAAATCGCAGGTAATGAGATACTTCTTTTTGAACTGTATAAAGTATACTGTAAGTTAAAAAAACCACCTGAAAGTTTTGATGAATTTTACTATTGGGGAGATATGCTTTTAAACGATTTTGATGATGTTGACAAATATCTTGTCGACGCATCATTGTTATTCCGTAATGTTCTTGATATTAAAAATATTGATCAGCAGTTTGGGGGATTGACAGAATCACAAATAGAAATAATCAAAAGATTTTGGACAAATTTCAATCACGATAAGCCAACAAATGAAAAATCAGATTTCGTAAGTATCTGGTCTGTTCTTTCAGACCTGTATTCTGCTTTCAGGAACTCTCTGAAAATGCAAAATCTGGCATACGAAGGCATGATATTCAGGGAGCTGGCTGAGAGTACTGAAAATTATTACACTTCGGATGAGTCCTGGGACATGGTCCATTTTATCGGATTCAATGCATTGAATGAATGTGAAAAAGTACTGATGAACCGGTTCAAAAGAGCAGGAAAAGCCCGGTTCTACTGGGACTTTGATAACTCTTATATCAACGAAGGCAAATTGAACTCCGCAGGCTTTTTTATGAGGGATAACCTTAAAATATTCGGCAATGATATGCCGGCAGGATGGAGCTTTGATACAATGCTCTCAAAAGAAGCACCGGAAGTTTGCCGTAGGGTCATTGATACCTCTTCAGATGTCGCCCAGGTCAAACTTATTTCACAGTTATTGGAAGAAATACCAGATATCACAGAAGCTAATGCCCATCATACGGCTGTGATTCTTGCTGATGAAAACCTCTTGATGCCCGTATTGACCAGTCTTCCGGAAAACATGGGTGATATCAATATAACGATGGGTCATCCGTTAAAACAAACACTGGTTTATACATTTGTTAAACATCTGATGGATCTTCAGAGAAACGCCTCAATAAAAAACGGGAGTGTCCGTTTCGGTTACAAAGAGGTAATAAGCATCCTTAAACATTCATTACTATCAGGTTTGTTGAATGAATTTGATAATGAAATAGTTAATGAAATAGTTAAAACTAATCTTACCAGAGTTCCTTCAGATATTTTTTCAAAATCAGAACCATTGTTTCAGATATTTAAAAAACCATTAACTCCGGCTGAACTCTCAGATTATTTTAAAGATATTCTCTCATTAATTGCTTTAAGTGATGAAAGAAATACTGCAAAATCACAGAACAATAGCGTTCAGGGTAATATAAGGATGGAATTTATCTATAGAGTAGTTCTGTCGATTAATAGGCTTGAAACCATTGTTAATAGTCCTGAGGTGAGTTTTTCAACAGATACCTACATCAAAATTCTTGACAGAATGTTAAGAATGCAATCTGTTCCTTTTTCAGGAGAACCATTAACTGGTATTCAGATCATGGGGATTCTTGAGACAAGGGCACTCGATTTTAAGAATCTGATTATACTGTCAGTCAATGAAGGTATTTTACCTGCACTTTCTGCAGGTTCGTCTTTTATCCCTTTCAGTCTCCGCGAAGCATTTGGTCTCCCATCTGTAAATCATCAGGAATCCATTTATGCATATCACTTTTACAGACTTCTTCAAAGAGCTGAAAATGTTACGTTTATATATAATTCTAATTCTGAAGGTTTAAGGAGCGGAGAGATGAGCCGGTTTCTTATTCAGATGAAGTATGAGGACACGTTGAAGCCCGATTTTCTTGATCTTAACTTCGAAATAAAAACGCCTTGTAGTCCCGGGGAAAGAATTGAGAGGTGTAAAGAACATTCTGAACAGTTAACAGCCATGTTCCTTGGTAAAAATACAGGCAGGTTGCTTTCCCCTTCTGCAATAAATACGTGGCTGAATTGCAGAATGAAGTTCTTTTATCGTTATATAAACAGGCTTAAAGAAACGGACAACGTCACTGCCGATATTGACCCGGCTATGCTCGGTAACATTTTGCATGAGATAATGAAGAATCTCTATCAGCCTTATATCGGAAGTGTTCTGAGTGTAGAGTTACTGAACGGAATGATCAGGAACAAACAGTTACTTTCAAATATCATTAATGAATCTGTCAATGAAAAGTTTAAGGCTGGCAGGAATGATTCCGTCAGTGGAAACGAGCTGATTGCCAGGAATGTTTTAATGGGTTACCTTATCAGGATTCTGAATACTGACAAAGCTCTTGCACCTCTTAATATTCTAAATCTTGAGGATTCTTTTAGCTTTTTTTTATCCTTACAATTAAAGGAATCCCGGATTGAAATTCTTACGGGAGGAAAGATAGATCGGATTGATACTGTTAATGGAATGACAAGGATAGTCGATTACAAAACCGGAAGAGTTTCTGAATCTGTCAGTACTGTCAATGATTTGTTTGTCGACGACAGGAAGAAAGATTCTGACGGATGGCTACAGACCTTACTCTATTGCGAGGCATATCTTGCAGTAAACCCAGGCAATGTTGTAAGGCCGTCGGTCTATAAAATAAAGAAATTGAATGGTCAGTTACTTAACGATAAGCTCAAATTAAAAACTGGCAGCAGGATTGAAACTGTAATTGATAATTACGCGACAATGCGGGAAGAATTTCTTATTGGTCTGAAAGGTTTAATCACTACTATTTTCGGGGAAGATGAACCTTTTATAAAAACAGCCGACGCAAGAGGAAAATGTTCATATTGTCCATACAAGACCTTATGCATGAGATAAGCTTCAGTAAAAATAGGATGATTATCGTTTTTTTCATAATTTGGCTTAACATTTCAAAAACAGAATAAATGGTTACGGGTTATTCTAATTATCATGTTGAATTCAGAAATGTTAAATTCTTTACTGATGATGGCAGGACCTGTCCAAGGACCGCTATGGTAACTTTTCATAATGAAGAAGGTGAAGAGATTGATTCAGAATTATTTGGCGCCATCGATATTAATCAGATTTATGCCATAATTAAGGAAGGGAAGGATCTGATTCTTGATAACTTCTATATTCATGCATTTTCTATTTCTTCCTACAGACGTATTAATGGAATTGAAAAGAAGGAATTGGTTCCGATAAAAGGGTTTTCAGCAAAGAATGCATTTTTTGAAGCAAAAGGATGCACTGACTTTACATATGCCTCTTTTTCGCAGGAAGAAGTAAGCTTCGACGGAAGTCATTTTGCCAAAGGTAAAGTTCTCTTTAATGGTTCAGTCTTTGGCGACGGGAATGTTATCCTGTCAAATACCTTATTCAGGAATGGGAACATTGAGTTTACAGGCTGTGTTTTTGGCGATGGTGATTTTATGTTCAAGAATGCAATAGTTAAGGATGGTATAAAAGATTTCCAGGATATCCAGTTTGGTAACGGGGAAGTAAGTTTTGCCAATACGGAGTTTAACAGCGGTGACCTTCTCTTTATAAACACTCATTTCAATAACGGTCGTTTTAATTTTAAGGTTACAAGGATTTCAGGCGGAAAAGTTGATTTTCATTATTCAGTATTCGGAGATTGTGAAATAATGTTCGAAAGAACTGAATTCGGTAACAGCAGGGTAGATTTCCGGACTGTGGATTTTGGCTCGGGAAGAATAAATTTTAACCGTTCTCTTTTTGGAAATGGAGAGGTCAATTTTGAAGGTGCTTCGTGCAAAGCGGGAAAGATCCAGTTTAAAAAGGCTGAAATGGGATTCGGTCCTAAAAACTTCAATCTGATGGAAATAGGAGATACAGATATCAGTTTTGAGAGAACCGAATTTGGCGATGGGGATGTGAGTTTTTATGGTTCAAAGGTTCATTCCATGTCACTTAAATCATGTCACCTCGATCATTATGTGGACCTTCGTCTTGCCAAGGCAGACCTGCTAGATATTTCTGATACAATAGTCCGTGATATAATTGACCTTGAACCTTATGATTTCCCTGTGGAAATTAGAACATTGGATCTGTCTGGGATGAGACTCCTCGGGAAGTTGTACATAGATTGGAGACACAATAAATGCAATACAGCCATTCAGAACCAGGAAGGAACCACGTTAAGGCAGAAGGCTGAACAATTCAGGATTCTGAAGGAAAATTTCAGCGGAACAGGTAAATATGAGGATGAAGATGAAGCATATATTATGTTCAAACGTTTTGAGGCAAAGTCGTGGCTGACAGAGCAGCAGGAAAAGGGGGGGATAGCAAAAATAGCAAGTCATATTCCGAATAGTTTCCAATGGCTCGTATTTGATAAAATCGGACTTTATGCAACTTCTCCGGGACGGGTCCTCTTGAGTGTTGTTGTCTTCTGGTTCTTCTTTGGTTCTCTCTATTTTCTTATTGACATATCGGGGCTGGGTAAAACGGTATCAGCAGTTGGTAACCCCGACAAGTTATCAACACTTCTTCAGTCATTTTACCATAGCGCGATAACCTTTTTTACAATAGGTTACGGAGATGTGTACCCAATAGGATTGAGTAGAGTAGTCTCAGGATTAGAAGGCTTTATGGGAGTATTTATGATGTCTTACTTTACTGTTGCTTTCGTCCGCAAGGTGCTCAGGTAAACTCATTTCTCAGTTTCATGCTGCAAAGCAGCCATTTTTATAGCTGTAACAGCTGCTTCATCACCTTTATTTCCATGCTTTCCTCCGGCTCTGTCAATTGCCTGTTGCTGTGTATTTGTTGTCAGGACACCAAAAATAAAAGGTAAATTATATTCGAGGTTGAGTTGAGTTATTCCCTGTGTTACTCCCTGACAAATATATGTGAAATGAGGTGTTTCCCCCTGGATAACGCACCCGAGACAGATAACCGCATCCAGGTCATCATATTCTGCAAGGAATTGGGCACCCAGGGTGAGTTCAAAACTACCCGGAACATGCTTTACCACAATATTTTTATCTGTAGCTCCATGTTTTTTAAGAATTTTAATTGCTCCGTCAAGTAATGACCAGGTGACATCCATGTTCCAATCCGAAACTACTATTCCAAACCGCATCTCACTGGCATCCGGAACGAGTTTGGGATCATAAGCTGATAAATTTGTAGTCCCCATAATGATGTATTGTAAAATTAAAAACGCATCTGCCCCTTGAAAGAGTGAGCCGGATGCGTAATGATAAGAATGCAAAGTGAGTCTTAGAATATCTACTTAATAAGAAGTTTTACCCTTGCAATATATTTTTCTATTGTAGTACCTTCAGTGCTCTCCGGATACTGATTCTCAATTCTTTCATATAATTTTAAAGCTTCAGGGAATTTACCTGTTAACTCATATATCTCAGCAGCCTTCATCAGGAACAATGGTGTATTAAAAGAATTCTTAGCAAAATCTGCTGCCTCAATATATTTTGAAAGACCCTTTTCAAGATTCCCTAACT
The DNA here is from genome assembly GCA_003141415.1 of Bacteroidales bacterium. Taxonomy (GTDB): domain Bacteria; phylum Bacteroidota; class Bacteroidia; order Bacteroidales; family VadinHA17; genus LD21. The sequence continues at coordinate 10,689 of PLLX01000203.1, read as the reverse complement.
CGATATATGCATCACCAATTGCACCGATTGCCAATGACCCGATAACTTTATCTTTCTTTGAATATTTGGTCAGAAAATCGATCGCCTCATTATAGTTACCCATATGCAGATAACAAATTCCGGCGCTGTATTTGGCAAGATTACCTGAATTGGTGAATTTGTAATCCCTGGCTATATCAAGAAAACCAAGATAGTTACCATCTCCGTTCAGGGCAAGTTTCAGAGAATCAATTTCAAGATACTTTTCAGCCTGGAACATCTGAGACTGGGCTTCATCGTTTCTTTTGCTAATATAGAGCTTGCCAAGCCAGCCCAATCCAACCAATAAAACTATTACTGCTAATCCAATCAATAGGGTTTTATAATTCTCTTCAAGATATTGCTCTGTTCTGGTAAGTGTCTCCTCAACACTCGAGATAGTCGATGGATTTACATCCTTTTTATTTTTTGCCATACTGGTCTTAAATATTTAACTTCTGAATTTACCACCGCAAAAGTAATTTTTTTCAGGTAATTTTAAAACATTTAATTTAATGATTATCGAATCAGGTACAAAATAGTTATTATTATCTTGAATATCAAGGGTATTATCGTGAGTTTAAGGATAAAACAGGTATTTTCTTAAGAGAAATAAGTTCTGATCGTCCATATCTTTTTCTAACTTTGAATCCTCAAAACATCTAACTCTTTTACTTTTTACTTTTTACTTTCTTTTCTATGCATCTTAAAAAACTTGCCCTGACCAATTTTAAAAACTATGAGTTGAATGAGCTTGAGCTTTCACCTAAGATAAACTGTTTCGTTGGCAATAACGGTGTAGGTAAGACTAACATCCTTGATGCCATTCATTATCTGTCACTTACTAAAAGTTTTTTCAATAGTATTGATAGTATTAGTATAAGACATGGTGAGGACTATTTCATTATTCAGGGAACATTTGTGAGAGATGGTGAAGAAGATCAGATCTACTGTGCTTTTCAGAAGCAAAAACAGAAATTGTTAAAAAGAAACGGTAAAGAGTATCAGAAACTTTCTGATCATGTAGGCAGATACCCTGTAGTAATGATATCTCCGGCCGACAGCGCACTGATAACTGAGGGTAGTGAGGACCGCCGAAAGTTCATGAACAAAATTATAAGCCAGTATAGTGCTGAATACCTCGATTCTGTCCTCAGGTACAACAAAGCTCTTCAGCAGAGAAATAAAGTTTTGAAGGATATTAATTCATCGGGTAAAGCAGACGACGATATTCTTTCTATATGGGATGCTCAACTTGTTAAGTATGGTAGCTTTGTCTACAACGAAAGGGATATGCTGATCAATGAGCTCATTCCTGTTTTTCAGGAATATTATTCCATGATCTCTTCAGGTAAAGAGTCTGTCAAACTTAAATACAGATCGCATCTTTCAGAAGGAAGTTTTGGAAAGGCACTTCTGAATTCAATAAACAAGGATAGGTACCTGGAATATACAACTGTAGGAATTCATAAAGATGATTTACTTCTTGAGATGAATGATTTTTCAGTGAAATCACTTGGTTCTCAGGGACAACAGAAATCTTACCTTGTGGCTCTCAAGCTTGCAAAATTCGATTATATAAAAAGAAAAGCCGGCTTCTCGCCCATATTACTGCTTGACGATATCTTCGATAAATTTGATGCCGAACGGGTTGAACAAATTATAAGACTAGTTGGTAATCAAATGTTTGGACAGATATTTATCACTGATACGCATCAGAATCGCTTGCAGGATATATTATCTTCCCATAATACTGATTATAAACTTTTCAGAATTGCTGACAATGGGATTGTGGAAGTAACTCAGAACGGGAAGTCAATTAAATGAGACGAAGTAAAACCATATCGCTTGCAGAGGCCCTGGATGATTACATTAAGGAGATGAATCTTGGCGGAAAGCTAAGCGAGGTAGCTGTCATCAACTCCTGGGAAGAAATTGTTGGAAAAGCAATTAGCTCCAGGACAACAAAAATCTTTATCAGGGACCACGTATTATTTGTCCATTTGAGCTCATCGGTTGTCAGAAATGAATTACTTATGCTCAGGGAAAGCCTTAGAGAGAAGTTAAATAAAAAGGCCGGCAGCGAAGTTATTAAGGATATTGTACTGCGATAATATAATATGTTTTAACGCTTCGCTGTGCGTTTCTTTGCTATGTCTTTACCGGCTTCGCCCTGTCTTTCGCTTGGCTCCGTGAGAAGACTTAAAGACAATCGACTGAAAGGAGCAAGACAGGCCACAAGCCGATAAAACAGCGAACGAAATGAGTAAGACATTTAGGGAACTAAACGATTTTATAATCAACGCCTCTTATCTGAATCGATTTCGTGATGTTTTTAAGCGAAGTGAAATGAAAGTCATGTCCTTCGGATGATAAAAGAACTTTTTTATTTTCGATTTCAATCGAAACATCTGAAGATTTATCGTTGTGAAGCAGAAAGTCAGCAAGTAAAAAAGCTTTTTCGATTCCGTCACCGCGCTTGAAATTCCAGACCTCATCAGGAAGAGCCAGCCTGTTACCCTCATATATTGATTCAATCGGCAGCTCTTTTAGTAAAGAGTAAACTTCATAATTGTTCTTTTTGTTTAGGTCAGTGAAAGAGACCGGATTTCTCTCAATTGCTGCTTTAATGAAGGGACGCCAGTCTATTTTATCCATATCACGGTATACATAAAGTGCAAGTTGAGCCGTTTCTGAATTTTCCTGGTGATTTGTTATCAGATTAATTATCTCTTCACGACTATCGTCAATTTTAATATCAAGCCGGTCTGTGACCATATAGTCCTTTCCAGGATCCGGAATTTTTGGATCTATGAAGATAAAATCATTTAGCTCTTTAAACATCTCCTGTATGATTTCTTCATACTCGGTTCCTGTTTTTTTAATAAATTCATTTTCAATTTCTTTCAGACTTTTTCCGGAATGTTTGTCAAGAATTGTCTCAATATCATTCAGCATAATTTTCCATTGGATAGGACTCAGGTGAAAGTCATCTCCTTCAATTTCCTTAACAAGTGAACCACGGGTTTCGGCAGAAACACTGAACCTGCTTGTATGTTCGTATTCAAACATTTTTTCAAGCGATATATATCTGACTGTACCTGAACAATCGCATCTATATTGGAAAAGAGTTTTGTATTTTGATTTAAAGCGAAGAAAATTAACAAAGATGAGACTGGTTAAATCGGTTGCCAGAAACTCCTTAAGCTTCCCTGAAAAAAAAGAATAGGCATGTGGGTCAATTGTTGCCTCTTTGTATAAAGTATGAATAAATCCTGAAATATGCGAAACAATTGTTACCCTTTCATTTTCCATTGCCCTCCTTGCTTTTTCAGATAGAGAGGTTCCGTTATACCACATATTTTTGGTTACAATCCTTCGGTTATTGGTTATTAATCCATCTTTTTCAATAATGAAATTCTGTGAATGAAGAGGTGTTGCTATCAGGAAAATTTTCGCCAGCGGTACTCTTCCAACTACAAACATTGCTGCTGCGTAAAGAGCAGATAATGAAACACATTCACCTGCTCCTGATTTGAAATTCGATTTGTATCTGAAAGCGCCCATAGCTTCAATGGTTTCAGTCTTCCAGTATGGTATTATATCTGAATCGTACTTATCGAGACCAAAATGTTTTCGGATGTCAATATCAAAATAGTATTTGTCTCCTTCATACCCAAAGAGGGCATTGGATTGTTTAAGCATATCCATATCGAAAAAATCGCTAAACCTTCCAATTTCAGCGCTCTTCGATGTAAGACCCCATGTTGAGAGATCAAGATTGAAAACATAGTTTTGAATGATATACTGTTTTATTCGGTTGGCTTTAACTGTGAAGCCTTTTTTTTCAATATCATTAAACCACGGATCATCTCTCCATCTCCACAATTCAGGAGACATTATATCTGCCAGAATAAGAGGATAGAAAAGTTCGGGAAAAATAAAGATCTCCATATCCGAAAGGGTGAAAGCCGAAGAGTACTTTTCCAGATTTTTTTTGTCGGAAAAGTCTTTTTTGAAGGATGATTCCATATAATGTTTTAATATTCTACAAATCTAATAACACAAACCGGGATATAAAGTTTGGAGGATGAAGCAAAATAGGTGAGACAAGAGTACTATTATTAATAGAACCTCTCTATTCCGGAAAAGAAAAAATCACTTTCTTTAATTGCGTTTTCAATACTATCCGATCCATGAACTGCATTCATTTGAACAGATACTGCAAAGGTTCTCCTGATAGTACCGGGTTCAGCCTTAGCCGGATCTGTGGCACCAATAAGCTTCCTGAATTGATCAACAGCATTCTCATGTCTTAAAATCATCACAACAACGGGTCCCGATGTCATAAACTCTATTAAACCGTCAAAAAATGGCTTACCTTTATGAACGGAATAAAATGATTCAGCTTGCGCAATGGTCAATTTAACCATACGCATTGCGGCAATTTCAAATCCACCTTCGTTAATCATGGCCAGTATAGGCCCGGTTTTACCTGTCCTGACTGCATTTGGTTTAATAATCGAAAAAGTAAAATCATTGTACATATATAGAGTTTTTTGATTTTTAACTATAGAATTGGTCTTAAGGAATATTTTCTATCTTTAGCCACTTGAATAAACACCGGTAATTGTGATAGATTTATCCAAATATACAAAAGAATTATCGAAACTTTTCTTCTCATCAGAGAATATATTAATAATCTGTCACATCAATCCTGATGGTGATTCGGTTGGCGCACAATTGGCTCTATATCATTATTTTAAAGCCAATGATAAAAATGTTTCCCTTATGGCTCCCAACAATATTCAGGAGTTTTTGAAGTGGATGGATGGTGCCGGCCAGATAAATGTTTTTATTAAGGATAGGAAGAAAAGTAGAACACTGATTGATAGGGCTGATCTTATAGTTATGCTTGATTTTAATCAGGCCAACAGGTTAGGTGAAGCTGAAGATTCTGTAATGGCATCCAAAGCTAAGAAGCTGATAATAGATCACCATCTTGATCCTGAAGATTTTGCTGATCTGATAATATCAGATCCTTCAAAATGTTCAACATCGGAACTCGTCCATGAGCTTATTTGTGAGATCAATGGAGCAATATTTATGAACAAGCCATATGCTGAAGCTCTGTATGTGGGCATCATTACCGATACAGGGAATTTTGAACATGGATCATATTCTTCCAGAACGTTCAGAATTGTTGCTGAACTTCTCGATTCAGGTATCGATAAGGAGAAGATAATAAACCTGATCTATAATAATTTTTCCAGTGACAGGCTCAGGTTACAAGGTTTTGCACTTAACCAGAGAATGGTGGTAATCACGGAATTAAAAACTGCATATATATACCTCTCAAAAGATGATTTGAAAGGATATAATCAAATGAAGGGTGACACAGAGGGATTTGTAAATATGCCGTTATCAATTAAGGGAATCAACTTTTCTGCTTTGTTTATCGAAAAAGACAATTTCATTAAGCTTTCTTTCCGTTCAAAAGGGCAATTTCCATCGAATGAATTTGCTTCGATTTATTTTTCCGGAGGAGGACATTTGAATGCTTCCGGAGGTGAATATACTGATACTCTTGACAATACCATTGCCTATTTTCTTAAAGTTCTTAAAGAGAATGTATGGAGATTTGAAGATAATGTGTAATAGTATGAGGACCAGGAATATTTTAATCCTCTTTCTTATAGTTTCTATTATTTCATGCAAGGATAAACCGGGTAATCCTATAAGTAATTCTAAACCCGTGAAAGATGAATTGGTTGATCTTAACAAGTACTTAGTTCAGAAAGACAGAGAAAGAATTAAGAACTATATTGAACGAAAAGGTCTCAGAATGAATGAATCTCCAACCGGACTATGGTTTCAGATAATAAAAGAAGGAACCGGTAACTTTTTTACTGAACGGGATAAAATTGTTCTGGATTATGAATGTTCACTTCTTGATGGCACTAAATGCTACTCATCCAAAGATCTTGGTCCAAAAGAAGTTATACTTGGAAGAAGTGAAATAGAACAAGGTCTTAGTGAAGGTCTCCGGTTACTTAAACCCGGAGCCGAAGCTATATTCATTATACCGCCTTTTTTAGCATATGGACTGATTGGAGACAGAAAAATGATCCCTTCCAGAGCTGTTATTGTATATAATGTTAATATCTTGCAGGCCAAATAATAATTGGCCTGAGCATTACGTTTAAGATTTATTGAAATTATTTAAAACTAATTCTATGATTAAGAAGTATTATCAATCAATTCTCTGGTTTTTGGCAACCGGTTTATTAGTATCACTTGTATCATGCGATCCGGCAAGAAAATACGAAAAAGCAGAATCCTCATCAATTCAGAGTTACCTCACTGCTAACCCTACTGAGAATTTTACAAAGGAACCCAGTGGTTTATATTATCTTGAAGTACTGACAGGAACTGGTCGTACACCAGTCGCACACGATACTGCCTATGTAATTTATACAGGAAAATTCCTGAATGGAAATGTATTTGCTACAAATGTTGGTGGAACTACTCTGTTTTTTCCAGTGGACGAAGGATATATGATTGCCGGATTTGACGAGGGAATAACATATATGAAAGAAGGAGGGAAGTCTACGTTCTTAATCCCGTCAAGTCTGGGTTATGGAACTCAGGGTTATTATACAATTGCCGGATATACTCCTCTGTTGTATGATGTTGAACTGGTTAAAGTGATACCCGGCCCATCGAAATAAAATCACTGCAATACAAAAACCACTAGCCTGTCATTTAATAAAGGCAAGTCTCTTTTCCATTCTGAAATTCTCATTGTCCTTATCGATTCTGATGACAGAGTAATATCAGCTGCAATGCAGAGCAAGGTATCATTATGACAGTTTGTTATGAGTGATTCCAGCATCTTCTGGTTCCGGTAAGGCGTTTCCATAAAAACCTGGGCAAATCCTTCTCCGGCCCTTTTTTCAAGTTCCCGGAGTTTTGCAGATCTTTCAGCAGGTTTTACAGGCAAGTAGCCGTTGAAAGTAAAACTTTGTCCGTTAAGTCCTGATGAAATAAGAGCCAGGAGTATCGATGATGGACCGGATAATGGAGTTACTGTAATTCTTTTCTGATGTGCCAGTGCAATGATTTTTGCACCGGGATCTGCAATACAGGGAAGTCCCGCCTCACTTAAAACACCAATATCCGACCCTTTAAAAACTGGTTCAAGATAATGTGCTATGTCTGACTCGGCAGTGTGTTCATTTAGCTCAAAGAATACAGTATCATTTATTGGAAACTCTTTGTCAATAAGCCGTAAAAACCGTCTGGCGCTCCTGACATCTTCGACTATAAAGAATCGCAATTGTCTTGTAAGATTTATGACTTTTTCGGGGATCACTTCAAGAAAATCATCTCCTCCCAAAGTCACAGGTATAAGATAAATCCTGCCGTTCACATTTATTAATTTATGCACTCAAATATAACAAATATACCTGTTGTGCATACTATTACAAAAAATGCAAAACCTGTTGTCTATTACTGATTTTTAATATAGGTTTGTTATGAAATATTTTTATTGTGAAAATAACATTCCTAGGAACAGGTACATCTCAGGGCGTCCCGGTAATAGCCTGTAATTGTAATACTTGCCTTTCTTCAGACCTGCATGATAAAAGACTCAGGACATCTGCTCTTCTGGAGACAGACGATACGACACTGGTTATCGATGCTGGTCCCGACTTTCGTCAACAGATGCTCAGGGAACATGTTTCCAGACTCGATGCAATTATTCTGACTCACGAACACAAAGATCATATTGCAGGTTTGGATGACGTAAGGGCCTTCAACTATAAAAGTCAGGATGCCATCGACATTTATTCCGAGGAGAGAGTTCAGAAGGTGATTAAAAAAGAATATTCCTACGTATTTTCAGAATATCAGTATCCGGGAGTTCCTAAAATGAGACTTAATTCCATTCCGGAACATGGATTCAATGTCAGGAAGATACAGATAGTTCCAGTGAGAGTATTCCATTACAGGTTACCTGTATATGGGTTCAGAGTCGGGAACTTTGCATATATTACGGATGCAAATTATATGCCTGAGGAGAGTAAAGAGAAACTTTTTGGTGTCAAATACATGGTGGTAAATGCACTCAGAAAGGAAAAACACATTTCTCATTTCAGCCTTAGAGAAGCTATAGACCTTATCAGAGAGATATCCCCTAAAAAGGCTTTTATCACACATATAAGTCATCAGATGGGCTTACATAAAGAAGTTTCAAAAGAGTTGCCTCCGGAAATAATGCTTGCATATGACGGTTTGAGTTTTATGTGTGATGAATGAAAAAGATCAGTATCCTTTCTGTTTAAAGGTCTTGTTCAGTTTTTTCTGATACTCTGTTGAAAAATAGTATCTGTTTCTTCCAAGTTGTGAGGCATTTACCTGGGAACTTTTCTTTCTTTTTTCGTAATATGGATTTTTTTTTGCAGGAGCACATGAAGTAAAAACCGCAATCAGAATAAGAATAAAACTATAATTCAATATTTTAATTGCTTTAGACATCACCACATCTGCTTTTGAATCACCCCTAAATATACAATTTATTTATCTAAACGAACAAAATTGATCCAATTATGTGTCAGTCCCGTTTTTGGTCTAAACACATGCAAACACTTCTTATATAAGTTGTATGTTTCATATTGCATAAGAAAATTTAACTTTTGTACGAATTAATATTGAAAATGTTACTGATTATTGTTATTTGACTCAGTAAAAGTAGTACCTGAAATTACTGCATAGATGAAGAATATTGGAAAATCAACCTGGCAGTTGAACCTGGCTTTCCTTCTTATACCATTTTCAGGTTATTCGCATTTGATGCTAAACGCTAAAGATAGAGTGAGCTTATAATTCTATCCTACCAGCACCATTACTAATCTCAGGCTGATAGAAATCTGGCACAAGACCGGTTTTTTTCTGATATGCTGCTGACAGAGTAGTCATAAATTTTGCTGATTCGGCTTTCTTAATTATGCTGATTGTGCATCCACCAAAACCGGCTCCGGTCATACGTGTCCCGATAACACCAGGCAACTTTCTTCCTTCATAAACCAGAGTATCAAGTTCGATACCTGTAACTTCATAGTCATATTTTAGGGAATCGTGAGATTGATTCATAAGTTCTCCGAAACGTAAAATATTATTATCCTTCAATACTCTCACAGCTTCAACGACTCTTCCATTCTCAGTGATAACGTGCTTTGCTCTTTTCCTGATAACCGGATCTTTGATATATTTTTCCAGAATATTAATTTCTCCGAGATTTAGTTCACTTAAGTTGCGGATAGGCCTGTATAATTGAAGTAATTCAACAGCTTTATCACATTCGCTTCGCCTTTCATTATATTTTGAATCAGTAAGTCCTCTTCTCTTATTAGTGTTCGTAATTATCAGAGAACAATCAGTGAGTACTATAGGAACATTTTCATAAAATAATGTATCACAATTCAAAAAAATTGCATGATCCTTTTTCCCAAAACCGACAGCAAATTGATCCATTATTCCACAGTTCATCCCAACAAATTCATTTTCAGCTTTCTGACTCATTTTTACAAGTTCAAGTGTATCAAAAGCTGCATGAAATAATTCATTCAGGGCAACTGCAGTTACCATCTCTATTGAAGCCGAAGAGGAGAGGCCCGCTCCGTTTGGAACATCCCCGTAATAAAGAAATTCCAGTCCTGATAATTTAATTCCCTTCTTGATGAATTCGTTAATTACTCCAAGAGGATAATTTATCCATCTCTTACTTGAATTTATGAAAAGCCCTTTGATCTCGGTCTCAGTGTCGTCATTGAAATTAATTGTACTGAATTTTAGAGTATTGGTTTTAATTTTTCTTATTAAGAGATATGTTCCATAATTTAATGCACAAGGAAAAACAAATCCACCATTATAATCCGTATGTTCACCAATAAGATTGACTCTTCCAGGGGAGAAAAAAAGAACAGGTTTATCGTTCCTGTTCCCATACTTTTCATAAAATTTTTCAATAAAAATTTTAGTATCCATCATTAAACTTTTAATTTTTTCTCAATCTCGTTAATCTGGTTTCTGAAATGTTTATCAGTGTCAATAAGATTGTTAACGGTTTTACAGGCATGAAGAACGGTTGCATGATCCTTTCCACCAATATGTGACCCAATACTTGCCAGAGATGCTTTTGTAAGGCTTTTAGAGAAATACATTGATACCTGCCGTGCCTGCACAATTTCTCTCTTTCTTGTTTTCCCCTGGATAAGATCAATCGGGATCTTGTAATAATCACATACGATTTTCTGAATGTATTCAATAGTTATTTCACGTTTAGCCGTACTAATAAGTTTTTCAACCATCTGCCTTGCCAGATCGAGAGTGATTTCCTTCCTGTTGAGCGTTGACTGGGCATAGAGTGATATCAATACTGCTTCAAGTTCCCTTATATTATTAGATATATTAATGGCCAGGAATTCGAATATCTCATCAGGTAACTCTATTCCATCATTATATGCTTTCTTCTTCAGAATTGCGAGCCGTGTTTCATAGTCGGGCCGCTGAAGATCAGCCTGAAGTCCCCATTTAAATCTAGAGAGAAGTATCTGCTCCATTCCCTGTAGTTCAACAGGAGGTCTGTCGGATGTCAGAATCAACTGT
>PLLX01000117.1 GCA_003141415.1 Bacteroidales bacterium | reverse complement strand
CCTGCAAAAGAAGGTTACATAGGACTTCAGGACCATGGCAGTGATGTATGGTTCAGAAATATTAAACTTAAAATCAATACTCTGTGATATATTTAAGAAGGCCGGGTCAATTGATCCGGCCTTTTTTATAATGGTATAATACCTTGCAACCCAATCTCTTTTGCAACCGTCCTCATCCCCATTATACAATCTGTAATCAGATCATCGAGATTCACTCCAAGCATTTCAGCTCCTTTTTCAATAACTGAACGGTCCACTCCGGCAGCAAACTTTTTGTCATTCCATTTTTTCTTTACCGATCGTGTTTCCATATCCAAAACGCTTTTTGAAGGCCTTACAAGCGCACTGGTAGCAACAAGTCCAGTCAACTCATCTACAGCATAGATTGTTCTTTCAAGTAACGAAATTGGTTTTATATCAGAAGCCAGACCCCAGCCATGGCTCAATACCGCTCTGATATATTCTTCAGGCCAGTTATTCTCTTTTAAAATTTTTTCAGTCATTATGCAGTGCTGATCCGGATACATCTCATAATCAAGATCGTGAACCAACCCGATTATTCCCCATTTCTCTTCATCCTCTCCATATTTCTTAGCCATATACCTCATTACACCTTCTACAGATAGTGCATGCTTCATGAGGCTTTCCGACTTGTTGTATTCTTTAAACAAATTGAAAGCCATCTCACGCGTAGGTATTGTGGTTAACATATTAAAATAGTTTTTGTATATGAGTTTTGGGAATCATATATATAATTCCCTTGATTTTCAAGCGATTTAGGTTTTTAAGTTATTGATTACTGCCAGTCATCTTTTTTAAACGTTATATTGATAAGCTACCTGCCGATTTTCATAACAGGTATTGTTTTATTAATTGTCGTTCCGTGTATATTGAGATAATAGAGTGACGGGATCAGATTGAAATCATTAATTGTAAATGAATTATTTCCGCTTATAATTTCTTTTTTAATATCATATAATTTTACTCCGGATATGTTGGAAATAGATATCTGAAGCTTGTCGTCAGATTGTGAGTTAACAGTAATTGTAAGCTTGTCAGTGAAAGGATTCGGATAAACACCTAATGTCTCACTGATTCTGGTGTTCTCAATATTGGCAGTCAGTGTGTCATTAAATATACAGTCGTCGTTGTTATCAAATCCGTAAGTAACAATATTATATATACCATATTTTGAAAGATCAGCCTTTGTCCTGAATGACACCGTTACTGAATCACCATAAGGAATGACTTTGTTATTAAAAAATTGTTTCACAGGAGGAAAATGGTTGTTTATTTCATACGCCAGATTAAATCCATTTAAAGTATCTTTTCCAACATTCAGAACTTTTACAGTAATATCTTCCTGACCATACTGCTTAGTACTGTCAGGTGTTACAATTCTCGCAACCTTAAGATCTCTTTGTATATACCTTACAGTACTTGACTGAGCAAAATCAATCATGTCAATCCATGCACAATCTGATCCTTGTGAAACAGAATTATCTTTTTTGTAGATCCATTCCATTTTATTGAGCCCTGCCGGCACAGCAACTGTCCTCATTGTCCAGGGAATTTCTCCTGATTTTTTGAAGATCTCCACATCATTTAGCTTGAATGAAAGGAAATCATAGTTTGGTTCTGAAGAAACTTTGTAAAAGAATTTAACTGAATCATCCTTTGCATAAATTGTCCTGATAGCCAGGGATGTGGATCCACTATTGCCGATCGCTCCTGATCTGGCAGAAACACTGCCATCGTAAGAAGTTGCTGAAGTAATAATCCATGGAATTGAACTTAAATTAATCCACGGAAAAACATTAAAAGATGATGCTTCAAAACTCTCCCGTATTTTTCCTACTCTGAAGGAGAAATCCTTATTAACAATATATGGACTACAATCGAGTATTGCCGAGACTGAAATCAGGGTGCCGGTGGGAATTGTTTCAGACAGTTTTACCACTATAGGTATGTCGGTAACTTGTCCGAATTTCAATACACCCGACTTAATGCTCGGTTCCACAATGGAAAGGTTGCCATCCTGACTTGAAATGTTAAATTGTCCCTCTATGTTGCTGCTACCCTGGTTTTGAACTTTGAATACAAGTCTGAATGTTTCTCCCGGATCAGGTATATCATCGCCATTCCCTTCTATTTTATCATCCATGAGACAGTTAATAATCTGAAGTTCCGGAGCATGGATACAGATATCAATCGAGTACTGTTTTTCAGACAGCTGGTCCTTTAAAAGAAGCTTAAAAGTGACTACTCCCATATCCGGTACATCATTGGAAATGGAAACGCCCAGATTATTTGAAAGAACAGTATCAGATCTTGCCAACAAGGTTCCTATTGACACTGAATCGCTCGTAATTGTTACCCAATCGGAGGTAGATGAGATTTTTGCATATAGATTATGTGAATCAGTTAACCCTAGATTACTTATTTTAAGTTTCAGGTAAAATGACTCTCCAAAATCGGCCAGGTTATTGTTATTTCCCTGACTATCGTTTATAGAACTGGCTGTAAGATTAATAAACTCTTTATGGATATTTGAGAAATGGATAGTCTTCATTACAGGAATCTTGTTCTGACCTGAAATTACAACCAGACAGGAATCATTAGAAATGCCAGGTAGATTAAGAGTAACAGTTCCTGAATTACTGGCAAATGAGGCATCCCAGAGTGTATCAAAATGTGATACAGCTACATATGCAAAAGGATCAACGCTTAAGGAGAGCGATTTAATACCGTTTGGAAGAGTATCGGGTAATGAAACATTAAAGGATAGAGGTTTTCCCAGAATTGGAGTAACACTTGGGTCTCCTATAAGATTATATGTCTCCCAGTAATACTGCTTCCTTGAAGAAGTGCTTGCACTGACAGCCAGATTTCCTGCATAATTAATCTGACCCATTGTATAGTACCAGTCAGAAGGAGATTCACCATGGGTATGAAACAATCTGTCATAAGCTCCGAGACCTGATCCTTCATAGGTAGGATCACCAGAAATAGTTCCCGGGCCAACAGCCCAGTAAAAATCTTCATCCCAATATGAGTCGTTTGAACATCCAATGAACCCGATAGCACCTTTTCCAGCTGTAAGTAACATCCTGGTTCCAAAAGCAGACGCCAGGTTAAACTGGGCTGTCCTGCAGGCATTACTTATTACAAACGGATACATGTTCTTATTCTGAAATAATGGAATATCAGGTGTTTTAATATTAACATGTAACCATCCATCTTCTTCACCGTGCCCGGTATAATTAATGAATGAAACTCCCTTATTTATAAGTTCTATAATTGAATCCTTCGCAGTGTAGGATTGCGGATAGTTAAAGTGAAATTCATCGATTCTATTCGCTTTTGTGAGATAATTTGTAATTGCATATTTTATCTGTCCATTCATATAACTGGCGTAGCCAGCATCGTAACCTGCACTGACGATTGCCCGGGAATAAAATTTATTTGTATCTGCAAACTGAAACTTTTCATACTGAATAATTTTGGTGATGGCAGTTTTTAGTTCTGTAGTATCGGCAACGGGTAATCGGCCAATAAACATTTCCGGAATATAATCGCCGTTTCCATCAAATTCACCATAGTACATATCTGTGATATTTCCGGAACCCCCTGATCCATAATAAGGAACTCTGTTGACGTCTCCGATAATAAGCAGATATTCTGGAGGATGGCCGGTTGAAGATGAAGCATTATAAATATTGGTCAGTGTCTGCTTTATATGGATATAATCATTACCAGCCAGTCCGGCTCCTTTATACAGGATTGTTAGTTTAAAACCTTTCTGAGTTTTCCATCTGATAAATGGCTCAAGCTGTTTTTTGAATGCAGTATCTGTTATTATTATCATTTTGACAGGTTGATCAGAGTAGCCGGGTACTACCTGATCAGGATTGTAATTTAGTATCCCTTTATTAAGAGATTCTTTGAATACTGCTGATTGTGAGGAAAGAGATTTTGATGTGAGATTGATGGAATTTGAAAATGTTATCTCAATTCTCATAGATGTAATAACCTCTATTGAATTTGAATGTGGGTTATATCTTACCGGCAATATATAGAGGTTGGCAAGTTTATTATTCCTGGCAATGCCTAAAGGTTCAATTCGTACTGTGTCACCGGGAATGATTCCTCTTGTGGCATAAACTGTTTTGTCAATTTTAAACCCGGGTTTTGTTTGCTGAAATTCCTTGGTTTCACTTTCCTGAGCAGGGAAAAGAAGACCCTCTATCTTTTTACCCGACGGCTTAATCTTTTCAGATCTGACGTCTGAAATTTTTATCTTGAATCCTGATCCTTCCGGAATTGTGATCAACCGGCTGAAAACCGGTAGATCCGGTTTCCCGGGAACAGCCGATGAAATGTGGCCCGGAATAGATATACGATAAAATGAACCGGCAGAATTGGTTAAGCTTTCAATGTTGAGCTCTGAGATTGAATAGTTTATAATAATAGATTTATCGCCAATTATGACATCACTTTTCTGCAAATTACCATCAAGATGGAATTTGTAACTTATTCCTGTCTGTCCGCTGGCTGATACTGTAAAAACCAGAAAAACTGCTAGTATAATAGCCTGTTTATCTTTCCCTAAACGCATCAATTTTAATTAATTGACACAATGACCTAAATTCTGCTGGCAAGTTATTAAAAATTCAAGATATATTGAATGTGAGGATAATAAATTTAATTAAAATTTAAAGTAAGCATCGACTATTAACAGGAGATTCTTCTCTGTCGCCCGGAATGACTGGATAAATACAGGGTGACGGAAGCAGAAGTTGCGATTCGCCCGGGCGAATCGCAACTTCTACCCATACTATATTAAAATAAACTGTCAATTCAGAATGTAGCGGAATGAGGAATCCCTAATCGAATCGTTAAATGAAGATAATTCTGAATATCCTTTTTTAATGGTATTTTTGTTTCTGAAATTTTTTTTCAAAAAGCTAATAATTAATAATTTTTTTCAAATCTTTGTATATTGTCAAACTAAAAATTAATAAAATGAATAAGTGTTCCTTAACCATACTAAAAAAAGCTTTTCTAACTATAATATTTACTGTAATGATCATACCGGTATTCTCTCAGGAGCCCCCTGAATTTGATAAGATTGTCACCTCGGCAGGAGTAGTTGAGATGCATTTTATCGGACATGGATCGCTGATGTTTAAAGTAAACGGTTTTGTCATTTATATAGATCCTGTCAGGAGTTCAGGGAACTATGATTTCCTACCTAAAGCTGATCTTATTCTGGTTACTCATGAACACGGGGATCATCTGGATGTAAAGTTAATTGCAGATCTTAAGAAGCCGGAAACATTGTTGTTCTGTAACCAGAACTCCACTCAAAAAATTCCGTGGGGAATGGAAATGAAAGCTGATGACAGACAGGAGATAAATAACATAATTATACAAGCAGTTCCTGCATATAATATTGTGAATGAAAGCACGCCGGGCCATCCTTTTCATCCGAAAGGCATCGGGTTAGGATATATCCTGACAATCGGCGGGAAAAGATTTTACATCGCCGGAGACACTGAAAACACTCCGGAGATGAAATCACTCAGGAATATAGATGTTGCTTTCCTCCCGATGAATCTTCCTTATACCATGACTCCTGCAATGGTTGCCGATGCCGCTCTGGCTTTTAAGCCTAAAATCCTTTATCCTTATCATTTTGGGGAGACAGACACTAATGAAATTGTTAAATTATTAAAAGATTCCGGGATTGAAGTACGGATCAGAAGCCTGAAATAAATGAATTATCTTAAACCGGTTTCCGGATTGTGGATCTGGTTAGATAATATCAATAAAAAAACATATAAATGATGAAAAATATTAACAGAAGAGGTTTTCTCAGAACAGGTATTGCAGGGGCTGCAGGAATCGTGGCATTATCTCCTTCTTTAGTATCAGCTCAAACATCAAATCAACAGAAGGATATTATCTCAAGGACGCTGGGGAAAACAGGGATGAAAATTCCTGTAATAAGTTTTGGAGTAATGAGAGCTGATAATCCTAATCTCTGCAAAGCTGCTTACGATAATGGAATTAAACTTTTTGATACTGCTAATGGGTATCAAAATGGGAATAATGAGATAATGCTCGGTAATCTCCTCAAAGATTATCCCAGAAACTCATTTTACCTTGCTACAAAAGTTAAACCAATCGGTGTTGATATGGGAGGCAAACCTTCTGATCAGACAACTGCTGAAGATTTCCTTTCAAAATTCAATACAAGTCTTTCTCGGTTAAAGATGGATTATGTTGATATTCTGTATATTCATGATGTCAGGAATCCAGAAATGCTTGAGTATAAGCCAATTATAAAGACAGTTAAGGGTCTCAAAAAAGAAGGCAAAATAAAGTTTATAGGTTTCTCAACACATGCTAATGAACCGGTTGTCATAGATGCTGCGGCATCTATGGATACATGGGATGTAATTCTGACTGCATATAATTTTAAACAGACTTATATCAAGGAATTGAATAGCGCCATTAAAAAGGCTAATCAGGCCGGAATAGGTATAGTTGCAATGAAGACAATTGCAGGAGGAGGATTTCTTGATAAAGAAAAAACTAAACCTATTAATTCTTCTGCAGCTATAAAATGGGTCCTGTCAAATACAGATGTGACTACTGCAATTCCCGGTATGACCGACTTTGATCAGCTGGGTCTGAATGTAAAACTTCTGTCAGATATTTCAATTACTGATCAGGAAAAGAATGATCTTTTGATTGCAAGTGCTGAAAAAGGGCTTTATTGTACCGGTTGTACAAAATGTCTTAATGACTGTCCATTGAACCTTCCTGTACCTGATCTGATGAGAGCTTACATGTATGCATATGGTTATTCAAACCTGTCCATGGCTCACTCTCTGTTAAGTGAACTCGGAACAAATGATAATCCTTGCAAAGAGTGCAATTCATGTAAGGTGGAGTGCACTAAAAACTTCGATATAAGGGAGAAAATTGCAGATATTTCAAGGCTTGTAAATGTACCGGCTGATTTCCTGGTTTAAATACGTATTAAAAGAGAAATAATCTGGTTATTTTTTCGTAAGATGATTTTTAAAATCAAATACTCTATATTGATTTTCAAGCTTCTTTGGATACATTGTTGAGGATATTCATTTTTTTACATTTAACTAATTATGACCATGAAAAATAAAATCCATCTTGTATGTTTCCTTATATTTCTTTCAGGTTCTGTTTTTGCCCAGGATATTAAATTACCAGATCTGAAAGGCTATAAAAAAACTACAAATTATCCGGTTTTTCTTCCTGAAAACCTTTGGGATTATATTAATGGAGCAGCCGATATATATCTTGCCTATGGTTTTGTTGATCTGCATGTTGCCGAGTATAAAAAGGGAAAGAATGTTATTAAACTGGAAATTTACAAACAGAGTGATAATACTCTGGCCTTTGGAATATATTCGACAGAACGCTCCCCATCCTTCCGTTTCATGGATCTGGGTTCACAGGGATATATTGCAGATGGGGCAATTAATTTCTTTAAGGGCAATTATTATGTCAAGATCAGGACATATTCAAAGAATGAGACTGCATTGAAATCAGCTGAATCGTTGGCTCATAAAGTGGCGGATATGATTACAGGCGGTTCGGAAATGCCTTCAGCTCTTTCTCTGTTTCCTGAAACAGGTAAAAAGATCAACGAGGAGACCTATATTAATGAAAGTGTTCTGGGTCATAAATTTCTTAATAAAGCTTTTAAAGCAACTTATTCTTCAGGAAATGATGTCTTCTCGATCTTTATAATGGAAAGTAATGCTCCTGCCGAGATACGAAAATCAGTAGAAGCATATCTGACTGCAACAACCGGAACAGAAGCTGTGTATTCTGAGACCGGCAGGTATATGTTAAAAGACGGATACAACGGAACGATATTTCTGGCTTGGAAGGGGAATAAAATTGTTATTATTTCCGGTCTGTCGAAAGATCAGTCTGATGTCGCAGATAAGTATACCTCAGAAATTCTCAGGTAGCATTTATGAAAACCATTTTCTTTCACGGTTCCTGAGACTTCCCAGTATCTCAGTAGCAGTATTTACATTATCTATTACCTGAAAATCGAACATTCCGACACAAATAAAGTCTGCTCCGTTTTCAAATGCAAAACGGAATCCATCTTTTGGTTCGATAGCTCCTGCGGCAAGTACTTTAAATGCAAACCATGGTTTATGAACCTCTTTCATATACTCGATGGTGTGTAAAGGAAAAAGGTCCCACATGTTTTCATGGAATCTGTTGTGATCAGGTGAACCCGGACCGATAACACTATATTCTTCACGATTCTCGATTGGATGTGCGGACCAATATTTGTCATGATGGAAAGTTTTCACATAGAAATCTGCATTGATACCTTCTCTTTCGCATGATTTTATTGTCTCTAATGAATGAGCTCCCACACCTGCAGGAAATCCTTGCTGTTTTATATAAACAATGGCTTTTTTAATCATATCGAATTTACCTGCCTGCGCATACCTGTCCCCTTCACCTCCCTGTATGTAAATAGCATTTGGTCTGCTTTTTATGGCCTCTTTAATATTGGAGAAAAAATCCTTGTCAGGTAACATAGCCTGACATATTGATTGCATTTTGCTGTTATATATATTTTTATATTTATTGAAAGTAGGATAATATTGAGTTACCATAAAGACTGTATTTATGCCTGCCTGTTCAGCCAGATAAAAGGTCTCAATTATCTTTCTCTCATTATTATAAGCTTTGAAAAGAGTATCGGAATATATAAGGTCACGTCCATGCGACCATCCGCCAATAAGATTGCAACCCATTATCATCCTGCTTATTGTGAGGTCACCTAGTTTTCCGGACGGTAATTTGCCCTTGAGATCGTTTATCTGTTTATAATCAACTTTTATAGTGGCACCCGAAACAGCATCAGGACCCGCTTCAGTTAAATTCTTGAAAAACGCTCCGGCAAAAACTGCCAGGACAGGTATTCCCATAAAAGCTTTGATTAATTCCCGGCGCGGATTCTTTTCTTGATTATCAGCCACTTCATCTGGCTCAGTTTCTTTTTTATTAAGTTTTATTTTCTTTTTCCGTAACATATCGAGTCCGAAAAACTGACCTGATTCGGTAAAAACCAGAAGTACCATAGCAAAGAGCTCGACAAGATTCTTATTTACGATAAGGTAACTTCCTTCGGTTGGAGCGCCATAACTAAAACCACCAAATGGAGGATAAGCTATATAATACATCAGCAGGAGACCAACTCCGCCCCATAAAGCAACTCTGGTGAAGACGCCCAATATAAGTGAAATACCTATTATAGTAAGGCCATATGCATTGAGTGTATCGATAATCCACATACCGGTATTTCCCGAAATCATCCAACGGAAGAGATCACCGAATATCCATCGGGAACCTTCAAGAAATGGCCTGGCAGTCCAGGCTGGATTCATTAATTTAACTACCCCTTCATAAAGAAAATGCCAGCCAATTACAATTCTCAGAATCGTAAGAAATGTGGGAACCAGTTTATTTTTGAATTTACCAGATATCATATGTAATTAATTTTACTTTTTTCATTTTGCAGTTTTCATTTTGAAGTTTTCCTCCCCTGAAGGCTGTCTCCTTCGCTAAATTTGCCCACCGGGCAAATTTTTTACGCCCGGCCCTGTCTTTTGTCTTATTTCAATACAGAAATTTATGGCATTCTGAACAATTGGCTTCTTTCCATGCAGTTCCGATATTTACAGGATGCTTAAATTCAAGATTATCCCTGATATTGACATATTCCATCATTCCCTCTTTGCCCTGACCGACAATACTATGACAAAGATTACAATCACGTGAAATTTTGCTGCCGTCAGGTGCTTTGAAAGCATCATTGTGACACCTGAAACAACCATCAGATTCAAGATGCCCGATATGCTCAGGATAATGATCATAAGTTACTTTCATTTTCGGAAAAGTATTCTGTATGAATGCTTTCTGAACTGCTGATATTGAGTTATCTATAAGATCCTTGTTTTTAGTATAATATTCATTATTTTCAGATTGGTAAAAAGATGAAATGCCGTCTTTAATTTTCATCAGGGCAGTATCCTTATCGCTGAATGTGTCTTTTAAAATTCCCATTGCAACTTTCTTGAAGAATGGAATATCTTTCGAAATTGCGCCTGTCAGCATTGCCTTATCAAAATAAACAGGAGGGGAATTATAGTTATGCGACGGACGGTTGTGACAATCAATGCAATCCATAGTTCTGGTTGTCGATTTTGAGAGCAGGCTGTCTGAGATTGGATCGCTGTCATTTCTGAATATTTTGACTTCACCCGAAGACTTATTGGTATATTTAACATAGGTTATATTTTCACGCTTGTCATTTTCTGAAATATATTCAATGCTTACAGCCGGGTTAATGTGCCAGTGAATTCCTTCTTTCATACCCAGTCCGCTATATTCCGGGCCGGTTTTCATCTGGAGCATTATATCCCACTCAGTATTCAATGAATCGGCAAGAAAATATTTATTGGTCCAGAGTGTTCTTGCATAGAATTTTTGCGGCCAGTGGCATTTTTCACAGGTCTCTCTTGCAGGACGCAGATCATGCAGAGGCGTTTCAATTGGTCGTGGAAATGAATTTGTTATCACGGCATATACCTGGTGTAATCCTGAAAGTTTTGATTTAACATACCACGATGCTCCCGATCCGACATGACACTCAACACAAGCAACATTTGCATGAGGAGAATTATGGTATGCAGTGTACTCAGGTTCCATAACCTGATGACATAAAGTACCACAGAACTGCACTGATTCAGTTATATGGAAAGCCTGAAAGCTTCCAAGAGTTGAAAGAAAAAGAACTATAATTGTTGTGATAGTAAAAATCACAAAAGCATTTCTGTGCCTGGGATCATTCAGATCAATCCTTGGGAACCTGGCTTCTTCCTTAATTCCACTTCGACGGACCCTCTTCCTTTCATAAATTATTCCCACCGGGATCAGCAAAAGTCCCAAAATCAGAAACCCGGGAAGAATAATATAGATAAATAAACCGAGGTTAGAGTTCCCTTTATTGAATATTGTAGAGATGATAAAGAGAAGAATAATCAATGCCAGGTTTATTCCGGCAATAATTGAACCGATAATTGTTAACCAGTTTTTAGATGAGGGTGGAAGTTTCATGGTGCCGGTTAGTTAATTAAGCATGAACAGAGGTAAAAATAGGAAATTATTGGATTATTCATCCGCCGATGTGAATTAATTATTTAAACTGACTTTATGCTATTTTAAAGGTCCACATAGAGTAACACAAAAGCTAATAATAATTTACGAGAATTGGGAATTCGGCTTATTCTTCCCCGTTAAGTAGTTGCGAAATGATCCGTTTAAGACTGGCATATGTTTTAACAACCTGTATATCTTTGTGTTCGTCAGCTACATTCTGAGGCGGGTTATATAGAATTCCATTGTCTGCTTTTCTTAACATAGAAATGTCGTTATAGGAATCGCCTATGGCAATCACCTTATAATTAAGGCTTTGAAGTGCTTCAACAACATGTTTTTTACCATCATCCTGCCGCAGGTTATAATCTGTAATGTTGCCTTCTGAATCAGTTGTAAGATGATGGCAAAACAGGGCTGGTCTGCCAAGCTGCCTGATGAGTGGATCAGCAAATTCGCTGAATGTATCTGATACCACAATAAGTTGAGTTTTGGTACGAAGCCAGTCAATAAATTCCAGAGCTCCTGGGAGAGGTTTAAGCAGAGATATTACATTCTGAACATCCCGAAGAGTCAGTCCGTATTTTTGTAACAGTTCTAATCTTCTCTTCATGAGAACATTATAGTCACTTATATCACGTGTTGTAAGCTTAAGTTCATCAATTCCGGTATTGCTTGAGACATTTACCCAGATTTCGGGTACAAATACACCCTCAAGGTCTGAACAAACAATATACATGGTCCGCTTATTTATAATTCTTAAGTATAAAATCCTTTAGCAAGGTATAACTATTTTCCAGAGAAAAATAGTGTTCAGGCTTTTGCTCTAATCCAGCGAGAGAGTCGGGCAGGGGAGGTTCAATATTTAAAATCTTCCGTAACTCTTCAGGGAACTTAGCAGGATGAGCCGTTTCCAGAGAAATGTAAAGAGGTTTTCCTGGTGTAGACTTTTTATTTAATTCGATATACTCTTTGATTCCCTTCCATGCTATTGCGCCATGAGGTTCCAGTAGCAAATTGTATTTTCTGTGAACTTCATCAATGGTAATCTTTGTCTCTTCATCAGTTACACTTACTGCGAAAAGATCTTCACGCATTTTGTTCAGATCTGGTGTTTTGATTATAATTCCTGATTCATCCATCACACCTCCATAAAAAGCTACAATTCTAGCCAGGTTGCTTGGATGACCAACATTCATTGCGCTGGATATGCAATTTATTGAAGGATCGATTAATTTATAGCTCCCGGTTTTTAAAAATTCAGGGACCTCGTTATTTTCATTTGTTGAAATAATAAATTGCTTAACAGGAAGACCCATTTTTTTCGCTATAAGTCCACCTATAAGATTACCAAAATTGCCTGACGGTACGCTGAAAATCGCCTTTTCATCCATATTGGCCGCTAGCTTTGAGTAAGCATAAAAATAGTACACTGATTGAGGCAGTAATCTTCCGATATTTATTGAATTTGCTGAGGTGAGTGAAACCTCTGATAATGCCGGATCCAAAAATGCCATTTTGACCAGTCGCTGGCAATCATCAAACTTGCCATCAATAGCTATGACACTAATATTATTTTGAAGAGTGGTCATCTGTTTTCGCTGCATAAGTGTAACCTCGTTTGCAGGGAACAATATAATTGCATTGATGTTATTTAGTCCATAAAAAGCATTGGCAACTGCACTGCCAGTATCTCCTGAAGTGGCCGTTAGTATTGTAAGATGTTGATCATTAAGTGATAAATAATACTGCATAAGACGACTCATCATCCTTGCTGCAAAATCTTTGAATGAGGCTGTCGGCCCCTGATCAAGGCGCATAATGTATTTCCGGTCATTTACCTTTTCAAGCGGCACTTCAAAGTTATAAGCATCGGCGCACAGTCTGGATAATTCGTTTTTATCTATCTCATTACCAATGATTTTGTTGAGAATATTAAAAGCTATCTGATGATATTCTTTACAGGGAAAACTCCCAAGCTCCCTGGGCGAGATTAATGGTAGTGAAGAAGGAAGATATAATCCTCCGTCAGGAGCCAGACCTCTGAGTAGAGCCTCACTGAATGTTACCTCAGGTGACTTTAAGTTTGTTGAATAATATTTTATTGGTTTTCTTTTCAAATGTCTTGTTGCTTGTTTCTTATTTCTTGTTTCTCGTTTCTCGTTTCTCGTTAACAGTGCAAACTATCTTACTTGCAAGGTCATTGTGAGCCCGACGCAGGAGGGCGTGGCAATCCTTTAACCTTAACCTTAACCTTAACCTTAACCTTAACCTTAACCTTAACCCTTACACATTGACCACCCTCATCAGATCAGCAAACACACCTGCAGCTGTAACGTCAGCTCCGGCACCATAACCCTTGATCACCATTGGAAGTTCCTTGTATCTGTCAGTGGTAAGAAGAATAATATTATTGCTTCCTTCAAGATTAAATGAAGGATGATCTGATCCTATTGTAAGAAGTTCAACCTTTGCCTTACCCAGTTCCATAGTCGCAAAAAACCTCCACTTCCGGTTCTGTTTTGTTAGCTCCTTTCTTTTTTGTTCGAACTCAGCATCATATTCTTTAACTTTTTCAAAAAAATCATTCAGATCACCTTTAAAGCATTCATCAGGAAGAAATTTATTAATAATAACATCTTCTCTTTCAATAGAATAACCTGCTTCACGCGACAGGATCATAATTTTTCTTACTACATCAGTTCCGCTTAGATCTACACGAGGATCCGGTTCTGAATATCCGATTTCCCTTGCTTTTCGGATAGCATTGCTTAATGGCATTTCAGGACTTAGTTCATTAAAGATAAAATTCATTGTTCCGGACAGTACAGCTTCTACCTTCAGTATCTTATCTCCGCTCAGAACAAGGTCATTTATAGTTTTGATAATTGGTAATCCGCCGCCGACAGTGGTTTCATACATGAACCTCACTCCACGCTCATTGGCAATACTCTTAAGTTGTTGATAATAACTCTGCTCTGAGGAACAGGCAATTTTATTGGCAGTTACAATTGAAACATATTTTGAAAGAATCTCACCATATCGTGATGCCACATCTTCATTGGCTGTACAATCGATGAAGACTGCATTCCTCAGATTCAGCCTTGTCATTTGCTGAATGAAAACCGAGATATCACCTTTTTCACCTGAAGTTTTTAGTACTTCTCTGTAATTCTCCAAAGGGATACCTTTCTTGTCAATAAACATTTTCCTGGAATTAGTAACACCTATAAGATTTATTTTCAGGTTATGTTCACTGACGAGCGTAGAATATTGGTTTTGAAGTTGTTTCATCAGGCTGGTTCCAACCAATCCTGTTCCTGCAATAAAAAGATACATCTCCTTGAAACGGGACAGGAAAAAACCATCATGTATAACATTTAGTGCTTTCTTAAGACTTTCATTCTTAATTACAACAGAAATATTCAGTTCAGAGGAACCTTGTGCAGTGGCGATGACATTTATTCCATTTCTGCCAAGCGACCTGAACAGTGTCGCTGATATTCCCGGAGTGTTTTTCATCCTTTCGCCCACAATAGCGATAATTGACAGATTCTTCTCAATAAGGATTTTTAATTCCTTATTATGATCAATTTCTATTTTGAATTCCTCATTTAGTGCATCGGATGCAATTACTGAATCAGTTGGACTTACGGCAAATGTTATAGAATACTCTGAAGAAGCCTGTGTTATAAGAACTATGTTAATATTTTTTCTGGCCAGAGCTCCAAAAAGTCGCATAGATGTTCCTGTTACGCCAACCATCCCGGTTCCCTGTAAAGTGATCAGGTCTATATGATCAATTGAGGAAATTCCTTTGATCGGGCTTATGTGATTATCATTCGCCTTATTGCTGATAATTGTCCCCTTTGATCCTGGATTGAATGTATTTAAGACAATGATTGGAATATTTTTCTTATAAACAGGACGCAGGGTGGGTGTATAGATCACCCTGGCGCCAAAATGTGATAACTCAATTGCCTCGGAATAGGTAAGGCTTTCAATTGCATATGCTCTCTCTACTTTTTTTGGATCAGCAGTCATAAAACCATCAACATCTGTCCATATTTCAAGAACCTCAGCATTAAGTGCGGCTGCAAAAATTGAAGCAGTATAATCAGATCCTCCTCTGCCTAAAGTTGTTGTTTCGCCCCTCTCATTACTGGCGATGAACCCGGGAACTATGATGCGATTTCTGGCTCCGGCAAGACTTTTAGTTATAAGAGTATCTGTTTTGCCAAAATCAACATTTGCAAATCCGAAGTTGCTGTCGGTTTTTATAAAATTGCGGGCATCGATAAGCCGACAATCGTCTATTAAGTTGCTTATTATCAGCGATGATAATATTTCCCCGGTTCCAAGGGTCTGATCAAGGGAATGTTTGCTTAGTTCACGGAGCAGGTAAATCCCGTTTAATGTTTCTCTAAGATCATCGGAAATATTCTTAATATCTTCAATGACAATATTTTGCTTATTCTTGACAATCAGTTGTCTGACAAAATCGATATGTTTGGCGATTACCTTGTCAAGCAGTATCTCATATTTATCATCCCTGTTTGAAGCAAGCTCACTTAAATGTTTGAGATCATCGGTTATTCCCTGGAAGGCAGATACAACGATCAGGCAAGGAGACCCTTGCGATTCAATTATCTTTTTAACTCCCCTTATCCGCTCAGGAGATCCGACCGATGTACCACCAAACTTCAGAACTTTCATTATGTAACACGATATAAAATGAAAATGCATCTCACAAGATGCACTATAATCAGTTGTAAAAATAACAAAAATAAGGTAAAAGGTTATATTAAATTCAAATTATTAAACAAATTGGGAAAAAATGCATGAAGTCCGAAGTCCGAGGCCGGAAGTAATATAAATCCTCTGACTTCCGACTTCCGACTTCCGGCTTCCGGCTTCCGGCTTTCTATTCTTATCCCTCTTTCTCAAGTCTTTTAAGAATTGAGAAGATAAAGATAGCGGATGTGAGGCAGCAAATGATAAACACCAGCCAGAGCTGCCATAGTTCAACTTTATCCCAGAGAAGTGTTCCTACAAAAAGCAGCTTATTTCCCACAGCGGTTGCAAGAAGCCAGCCACCCTGCATTAGTCCCTGGAAACGGGAAGGGGCAACTTTTGATACGAATGATAAGCCCATCGGACTAAGGAATAGTTCGGCAATTGTAAGCACCAGGTAAATACTGATGAGCCAGTATGATGAAACTCTTTCAGTATCAGGAACCGGTGATCCGTTGAGAAGGAGAGGTGAAGCAAGATTTAAGGAACTGACTAACAGAATGATAAACCCTACAGTGGCTATTATCATTCCGAATCCAATTTTTCTCGGGACTGAAAGCTCAATGTTTTTCTTGTTAAGCCAGGCAAAAAATCCCATTACAGGAAAGGTAAGTGCCACAACAAATAATGGATTGAAAGACTGAAATATTTCAGGGGAGATTGCATTCATGTTAGCTGCATTTACGACCCTGAAATATGCAACTACAAGTGCTACTGTTAATAACACTCCTCCGAATACTCTGATTATTATCCCAACATTCTTCCTTAGTAGGAGTACAAGTCCTGCAACAGACCCACAAACTGCAAGAAGAGATATAATGTTGAAGAATAGATTTGTGAACGGGTTGACGGACTTTGCACTGTAATCACGGGCAAAGAGGGTAAGTGTTAATCCATTCTGATGGAATGACATCCAGAAAAATATTACAACAACAAAAACGAGAATAAGAGCTACAATCCTTGACAGCTCTTCTTTCCTGGCAGTAAGGACTATCCATGTCACAAATGCTGCAAACAGACCAAAAGCAAATCCTGCGGTCCAGCCAACCTGCCTGATGAAATGCAATCCAAATGCTGTTATCCCCATTGCTCCGATTGCAACAATAAGGATTCCCATATTGAATTCAACTTTTTCTGAGACTTCATTTGCTTTTTTCTCCTTATTTGGAAGGTGTTTATTAAAAATGATATAGACCAGAAGTGATATTACCATTGTACAGGCGGCTATTCCGAATGCATAATTATAACCCCTGGAAAACACTTCAAGATAGTTATGTGCGAAAGTAGAAAGATCAGTGACATGACCACTCAGATTAGCCTTATCAGCCAGGCGTTGAAATGTTGAAGCATCCAGGAGCGTGCCATTAATAAACTGATGACAAAGTGATGGAAGGGTTCCATCATGTATAAATCCGTTTGTTTTAAGCCACCAGTTCCTCATCCCTGTTGCTGCAAACGGTGCAAACAGAGCGCCTATATTTATTCCCATATAAAATATCATGAAAGCCGAATCTCTTAACCTGGCATATTTTGGATCATCATACATTTGTCCTACGACGGCCTGCAGGTTTCCTTTGAAGAGGCCATTACCCAGGGCAATGGTAAAAAGTCCTATAATGGTGATTGTCAGAGTCATGCCTGGAACGGCCATGATAATATACCCGGCAAACATTATAATAATTCCTGACAGGATAACTAATTTATATTTCCTGGTTGCATCAGCAAGTATCCCTCCAACTAGTGCGAGAGCATATATACTGAAATAGAACCAGCTGTATATTCCACCGGCTTTTTCAGCAGAAAGTCCGAACTTGGCCTGTAAAAAAAGAACGAGAATAGCCATCATCGTGTAAAATCCGAACCTTTCTCCCATATTTGAGAAGAAAGCTACCAATAGTCCTTTGGGATGATTCTTTAACATGTTTATATTTATTTTGTAAAATATATTTTATCCTATTCTATCTATTTCCATTTATTTCTACTTATTTCCATCTATTTCCACCTATTTCCACCTGTTTCCTTATTCTGATCCTAAACAAATGTATCTATCTTTTTGAAAGTAAAAACCAGGTTTCCGGGCTCTTTTTTATTCTAAAATGCATGTATCCTTTTAATTGATGTATGAAGAGTGTAAATTTGTGAAACAAATAAAATGTATGGATGAAACTTTTTAGAAGTGATCAGATAAAACAAATTGATGAATACACCATAAAAGAGGAACCTATAGCTTCAATCGATCTTATGGAAAGGGCTGCAGGGCATATACTCAAATGGTACCTGGCCAGTTTTGAAAGATCCCGACATATCTTCATTTTTGTTGGCCCTGGTAATAATGGTGGCGATGGTCTTGCCATTGCACGGTTACTCGAATCCAACCGGTATGAAACTGGGGTCTATTATGTTGAGTTTACCGAAAAAACTTCTGAAGACTGGAAAACAAACCTGAGGCGCCTGAAATCGGAAACTCATGTGCAGGTTAATTCACTTACCGGAACTGATCAGATTCCTGTTATCTCTTCCAGGGATATTATTATTGATGCAATTTTCGGGTCAGGACTCACGCGTCCGGTGGAAGGTCTGGCTAGAGAAGTTATAAAACATATCAATAGTACCGAAGCAACAATTATTTCAGTTGATATTCCTTCAGGGTTGTTTGGCGAAGATAATACTACGAATAACTATGATTATATAGTTTCAGCTGACTATACACTGAGTTTTCAGTTTCCAAAAATCTCGTTCATGTTTGCTGAAAATGCTAAATTTGGCGGAGAATGGGTGGTACTGCCAATAGGGTTAAGCAAGAATGCAATCAGAAATACAATCTCTCCATACATCTTTTTAGAAAAAACTGATGTCGCTCCATTACTTAAGAAACGAAAGAAATTTGATCATAAAGGAGTTTTTGGTCACGGTATTTTATTTGCCGGATCATGGGGCAAAATGGGAGCAGCTGTGCTTGGTGCCTCAGCAGCCCTGCGAACTGGCATAGGGCTTATAACCTGTCATATACCGTCCTGCGGTGTTTTAATTGTTCAGTCTGCACTGCCTGAAGCTATGGTAGAACCTGACAGAAATGAAAAACATCTTTCTGAGATCGGAAACACTGACTCTTTTAGTGCAGTTGGGATCGGACCAGGTATCGGTACAGAACCTGAATCTCAGAAGGCCCTGCATAAACTTTTGACAGAATGTAAGAAACCAATTGTAATAGATGCCGATGGGTTGAATATTCTCTCTTTAAATAAAGGTTGGTTTTCTCTTATTCCGGAGTATGCAATTCTGACTCCTCATCCTAAGGAGTTTGAGAGACTTGCAGGAAAAACCGGGAACAGCTTCCTCCGGTTAAAGAGACAGATCGAGTTATCGGCAGAGCTTAGATGCACAATTGTTCTCAAAGGAGCTCATACTTCAATTACAACTCCTGACGGAAACGTGTTTTTTAATAGTACCGGTAACCCCGGGATGGCAACAGGCGGTAGTGGTGATGTTCTGACAGGAATATTACTATCTTTGCTTGCACAGGGTTACACACCTGAAAATGCCGCAGTTTTAGGAGTATATCTTCACGGTCTTGCAGGTGATATAGCCGCTGAAGAATCAAGCTATGAATCTATTATTGCTTCTGATATAATTAAATGTCTTGGTAAAGCGTTTAACAAGATAAGGGATAAAGGTTAAAGATAAAAGCAAAAAGTAAAAAGTAAAAAGTCAAAATGTTAAAGGGAAAAGACAAAAGAAAAAGCCGAAATAGAAACTGTCACAGAGGGACACAGAGAAAAACCAAGTGGACAAAGCCCCTCTTGGGGGGTGGGGGGTAAAAAAGGCAAAAGTAGGGAGTGATTAGCAGGAAACGAGTAACGACCAACAAGTAACGATTAACGAGTAACTTTTAATTTTAAACAAAAAAATGATCTATATGAAAACTACCATCAGACTATCCATATTATTGATAACATTATTACTTATATATTCATGCGCTTCAAGTAATAAACTTGCTGATTCAAATAGTGTTATATTACCGCTTTCTGATTCTTCCGCATTGAGGGATGGAAGTATAGTGTATGGTCTTCCAAGAACAGTATTTACTGTTGTAGTTGACATGGAAAGAACTATTGAAAAACCCGGTCCCTATGCACAATTTGCTGAAGATCTGCTTGGTCTTACAGATGTCATTAAGAATGAAAATGAATCATGGTCCATTGAAAGTATTACTGTCAAATCTCATGATGAGTTAGATCCTTCTGAATATTATGTAATATCCAGTACCTCACTATTCCAGACAAATGTTCTTGCTCTCAGAAAAGAAGGACTTATTCTTGATCTGAATCCTGCGGTTTTTTATTCAAGTGAAAAACAAGGCACTGTAAATGAATCGGGGAACATATTGTCTCACTCCTTTGATTTAGGCTCAGATGAATATTTCCAGTTGCAGCGTGACACTGCATATAAACGATTGAATGTCGATTCCTCCTTCGTCCGAATACCTTATATAGTTGAAAAGAAAAAAAAGTTTACAGTTGATCAACTGGCTGAAAAAGCAGCAAAGAGACTATTGGAATTAAGAGACGGGAAGCATCTTATTCTTACCGGTGAAGCGACTGTTTTTCCTCAAAACGATGCTGCAATAAATGAAATTAACCGTCTTGAAAAGGCTTATACAGAATTATTTACAGGTAAAACGTTGAGAGAATCTTTTACATTCTCTTATCAGCTTATACCTCAAAAATCAATGGTAGGAAAACCTGTAACGCTTTTTCAATTCTCTGATCTGACAGGCCCAGTTATGGGCACTACCAAGAGTGGAAAACCCGTAACAGCAGAATTTACCCCGGAAAAGAAAACCAAAGATCTTTCAATCATTAACAGGATTCAGGGAAAAGCCGGATCAAAAAAATATGACAAATTATTTTACAGGGTTCCTGACGTTGTAGATTTAAAAATAAGTCTCGGATCAGAAAAACTGTTCGATTCCAGAAAGCTGATCTATCAATTTGGAGAAGTAATACAACTCCCGGCGAACTATATTATAGGAAAGTAATATTGTTCCTAATTAAGTTTTTAGTCATTTATTCCAAAGCTAAACGACCCGGAACCGAGCACCCGGAACCAATTTTATTTCACCTTCCCCTGGAAACTCTTTTGATAATCATCAAAGGATTGGGTATCATAAACTTTATCGGCAAAAAAGCTAAGCAAGACTTCCATATCTTTTGCTTCCCTGAAACCTGGAACCTGTTTAATCTTGAGCTGGCCATCTTTCTGGGGAATAAGAAAAACGACCGTCGGATAGGACAATTGTCCCTGAAGAAGAGCGACTGCAAACTGATGAGCCTTTCCTGATTTACCGTCGTTTATGTAGGTTTGACCATAAAATGTGACACTTTCAGATCCTTCAGCGTTAAATTTTACAGGATAGTATTTATTATTAAGAATATCTGATATCACTGAATTCGTAAATGTTTCACGGTCCATCTTCTTGCACCAGCCACACCAATCTGTGTATGTGTCAATGAAAATAGGACGCGGATCTAGTTTATTGAGTTTCTCAGCCTCTTCGATCGTATACCATTTTATATTTTGCTGCGAAAAGACCAGAGAGGAAAGTAGTACAAATAGTAGAAGTGTAATAGATTTTTTCATGATGTATCTTTTTCTCAAATTTTAATATCGAAAATTGCAAATAAACTGAAATTTTTCATAATTCACTAATGTAGCATTTTATATATTAATTACAGCTTAACAATTATAGCATAAAATGGTTCTGAAATAGTTTTTTTTCATTTGTTTGAGAAATATATTAATTACATTCACCCCTTTTAAATTAAATCAAAGAATCTGATAATGGAAACTATTACAAATACACTTCGTGATTCAAAAACAGCACGCTGGACGGCCCTGACCATAGTTTCATTTACGATGCTCTGCGGATACTATATCGCTGATGTGATGGCCCCGTTGAAGCCAATGCTGGAGAAAGAGCTTCTCTGGAACAGTACTGAATACGGATTCTTTACAAGTGCATACGGCTGGTTCAATGTTTTCCTGTTAATGCTCATCCTGGGGGGAATTATTCTTGATAAAAAAGGTGTCCGGTTCACAGGAAATATGTCAACAATCATTATGGTAGCGGGGACCGCAGTTAAGTACTGGGCTATATCCACTCATTCTCTCGACGGGTTGCATTTTCTTGGCATGAAAGCCCAGGTGGTTGTAGCGGCATTAGGTTATGCTGTATTTGGTGTAGGTGTCGAGGTGGCAGGAATCGTAGTTTCCAAGATAATCGTTAAATGGTTCAAGGGTAAAGAAATGGCGCTTGCCATGGGTCTTCAGCTTGCCACGGCACGTCTTGGAACCGCACTGGCATTATTTGCTTCTTATCCGGTTGCGGTTTGGCTCGGAGGAGTCGCAAAACCTGTATTTCTGGGTCTCATATTGATTTGTGTCGGTATGATTTCTTTTTTTATGTACACTATTCAGGATAAGAAGTTGGATAAATCCGTTGCCGAGGAGGCTGCAATATCCGGTGCTCTTGAAGAAGAGTCATTTAGACTGGCTGATTTAAAGTTTATATTAAAAAACAAAGGTTGGTGGTATATTGCCATCCTTTGTGTTCTGTTTTATTCTGCCGTTTTCCCATTCTTAAAGTATGCCTCCGACCTTATGGTTAATAAATTCGGAGTGAATCCGCTTGTGGCAGGTACTATTCCATCTTTATTGCCTTTTGGTACTATACTTCTTACTCCGTTATTCGGTAGTCTTTATGACCGAAAAGGAAAGGGTGCAACACTCATGGTCATTGGTGCAATTATTATAATTCTTGTTCATGCTTTATTCTCGGTGCCGTTTCTCAATTTCAAACCTGTGGCAATTGCTTTGATCATTATTCTTGGTATTGGATTCTCTCTTGTTCCTTCTGCAATGTGGCCATCCGTTCCTAAGATAATTCCTGAGAGGCAATTAGGCTCGGCCTATGCATTGATTTTCTGGGTTCAGAACTGGGGACTTATGGGTGTTCCTGCCCTGATAGGATGGGTACTTGATAAATACTGTATTTCAGGAACGAGGTTAGTGGATGGAGTCAGCATTCCGAATTATAATTATACAATACCGATGCTGATCTTCACTGTTTTTGGCGTATTGGCTCTTATTTTTGCATTTCTTCTTAAAGCTGAAGACAAGAAGAAAGGATATGGCCTTGAACTTCCGAATATTAAGCAATAAATCTTATCCGGTACCTTATATCCAATCTGCTGAATTAGTTGACTGATTAATTTGTTTAAAAAATATATTAATTACATTTACCGGTCAAAAATCTATAATTTATAACAATAATCATGGAACAAATACTCAATACTTTACGGGATTCAAAAAAGGCGAGATGGACTGCGCTTGTATTTGTATCAATGTCAATGTTTGGTGCATACTTTTTTAATTATGCCCTTTCACCTGTTAAACCGATGCTTGAAAGTATTTTAGGATGGAACAGCTCTGATTTCGGAATATATACATCTTCTTACACATGGTTTAACGTGTTTTTATTCATGTTGATTTTCAGTGGAATTATACTCGATAAAATGGGAGTACGTTTTACTGGTCTGGCTGCTACCTCCATGATGGCAATTGGAACAGGACTTAATTACTGGGCGCTCAGACATGTGTTCCCTGAAGGAGCTATGATTTTTGGAATAAAAACTCAGGTAATAATTTCTGCAATCGGATTCGGAATATTTGGCGTCGGAACCGAGGCAGGGGGAATTACCGTCTCGAAGGCTATTGTAAAATGGTTTAAGGGAAGAGAAATGGCTTTGGCAATGGGTATGCAGATGTCTATAGCGCGTCTTGGCACAGCCCTTGCCCTTTTTATAGCCTTACCAGTGGCAAGAACGTATTCCTACTCATCTCCTGTTTTGCTGGCGTTTGTATTTATGTTGATAGCCCTGTCATCTTTTATAATTTACACATTCATGGATAAAAAGCTGGATGCTTCAATTGCCCAAAGTGTTAATGGAAATGCCAAAGAAGATGCTTTTGAGCTTAAGGATATTTTGTTTATTATCAAAAACAGAGGATTCTGGTATATTGCTATCCTATGCGTTTTGTTTTATTCAGCAGTTTTTCCGTTTTTATTTTATGCAACCGATTTGATGATTAATAAATATCATGTTAACCCAAATCTTGCAGGGTCAATTCCGGCATTGCTGCCTTTCGGAACTATCTTCCTTACACCTTTATTTGGTACTGTTTATGACAAAAAAGGGAAAGGCGCAACAATCATGATTATTGGTTCGTTAATTTTGATTTTCGTTCATAGTGTCCTGACGATTCCATTTTTGAATGCATGGTGGCTTGCGGCAGCTGTAGTAATTATTCTTGGAATAGGGTTTTCATTAGTTCCTGCTGCAATGTGGCCATCTGTTCCAAAAATTATTCCGGAAAAACAGTTGGGGACAGCATATGCTGTAATTTTCTGGATTCAAAATATTGGATTATGGATAATTCCACTCTTGTTGGGAATTATTCTTAATTCAACAAATCCCGATGTAACACCTGATAAAATTGCTGTAAAAGAAGCAGTAACCAGCGCTTATAAACAGGTATTATCTGTAAAATCTTTTAATCTTTCATTTAAAGAAATATCCCAGCTTGCTGAAAAAGCCTGTAGCCGGACTATTGACTCGTTGGTACAAAATACAACATATGAGGCAGTTCCAATTTCAATAATTGATATGGGAAGTCTGAAAAGCAGTATCTCGGCAAGTACTGCCAATGCTCTTACTGGAATTAATCCGGCAGAAGATAAAGGAAAATTTGATAAGGATATAGAAATTAAAACATCTGAGGTAATCTATCCAATAATTGAAAGGGCCAGGTTGAACCTGAGATATAATTATTTCTTCGATTTAGTAATGTTTACTTCTCTGAGCGTACTTTCTTTGATATTTGCGTTCCTTCTTAAAGCAGAGGATAAAAAGAAAGGTTACGGGCTGGAGTTACCCAATATTAAAAAATAAATATACCTGCATGGATTCAAATGAATTTGAAAAATCAAAAGTCTTCAGTTTTAGTGAATCAATTGATTACTCAGACGGTGGTATAGTCAGCAAAACTATTCTCAAGAAGCAGACCGGAAACATCTCGCTCTTTTCATTTGCTAAAGGTGAAGCATTAAGTGAGCATACTGCACCTTTTGATGCAATGATTCAAGTAGTTGATGGGAGGGGGGAGGTAGTAATTGGAGGAAAATCATTCCTCCTCGAGGCAGGACAGAGCATAATTATGCCTGCAAATATTACTCATGCTGTGAATGCTGTTGAGAAATTTAAGATGGTGCTTACTATGATTAAGAACAGCTAAAATGGTATGTGGTGCCCGGTTTAGGGATGATTTCCGCTTACCGGGCACCTCATACCGCATACCCTAAATCTTCCTTAGATAGCATAACGCATTAAATACGAATTCTTTATTGATTCTTTGCTTTCTTTGATTAATTCATATTTCAGCGTTTCAGTATCCATAATAATACACTGAAAGCGTCCCAGTGAGCAGGCTCCGCTATTCAGATACCGTTTTTTCTTGTTCAGGTAGTAGGTGTGGTGCGACTCAAGCTTATGCGTATGGCCAAGAATAACAACATCATGATCTTTCAGAAGTTTGAGTGCATAGGTAAGATATTTTATTGTGTTGTATTTTTTAGGGATATGGTTTATCTCATCTTCAAGGGCCACTATTTTGAAATAAATATCCATCAACCATTTGGAATGAGAAAATTTTTTCAGCATCGTTAAGGCAAATTTACCGATTGCGCGTCCCAGCCTGTTACCATTTAGCCAGTCGGCGTTATGTCCATGTTCAATATGAATTGTCTGGCCCTGGGAATTGGTAATATCAAAATGATCCAGGGCAAGTTCGTTTACTATGTCATGATTCCCTCTGATAAAAATGAAATCATTATCACTGAAATATCTCATCAGTACAGGGTTGGCTTTTTTAATG
Organism: Bacteroidales bacterium; assembly: GCA_003141415.1. Taxonomy (GTDB): domain Bacteria; phylum Bacteroidota; class Bacteroidia; order Bacteroidales; family VadinHA17; genus LD21. Next base: position 10,052 of record PLLX01000117.1, on the reverse strand, counting down.
TCTTCACAGGAATATTTTATCAATTCAAATACATCGCCATTGAGAATCACCTTATCAATTGAGTGCATATCTCTGATACCTTCAATATGCATGATAAGGTCCATCTCATCCCATTGAAATGTTCCGAAATTATCGCATATGTCAATATGCAAGTCAGATAATACAAGAATATTCATAATCCCTAATTGTCATTGCTGAATCTTTAATATAATCAGATACCGACTAACTCCATTACTGATATATGTATTTAAGACCATAAGTAATCTTCTTATTTAAGAACCGAACAGAACCAGAAAAGAAAAAATAATAATTGATACAAAGACTACTGTCAGAGATATCTCAATTAATACATTTCCATTTGAGTTCCTGTTATCCTGTGTGATATTTTGAACATTATTATTCATAAGTATTGAATTTATTATTTTCTTAACTATTCCAGTGTCCGCAAAAATACAATCAGGATGTTACAATTGTGTTTTAAGAATATTAATTTAATGTTAAGTCAATACTAAATCATGTGATTATGATGGTTCACCGGTAAAATATATTTACATTTAAATAGAATTATAATTGAAAGAAAATCACTTATGGAAAAAACCGGCCCTATTCTGAACTCACAGATTGAAATTAAAAAACGAATTGAGAATGGTCAGATAAAATGGTATGGTCCTGTACTTATGGTTTTTGCCAGACCGGCGCTGGCAATTATTTCGCAGGGACTGGTTATATTGCTCTTTATCGCATTGAAACGATCTTCAAACGTTTATGGGCAGTTTTATACAGCAGACTTATCTGGTGGGTAATCTGGTCCGCTACTGAAGAACTGACCTTTAATGGATATGCTCTGCCAAGGCTCCGGCTTATTACAGGGAAAACATGGGTCGCTGTTCTTGGAGTTGGGCTTGGCTAGGCCTTACAACATAGTTTCTTACCATTTATTAATGTAAAGCATGCCATCTGGCTGTTAATAACATTCTTTCCATTAACAATAGCGATACAGCTTGTCTACCTGAAATACAGAAGGCTATTCCCTTTAATAATCGGACACTGGGCAATGGATTTCTTTTCGGTTGTTTTCATGTTGAAGATAGGATAAAAGATTTTTTGCCTGGCAGTCATCCGTTATGCTAAGCGCCTCCCTTATTTCCTGATTATACACCTGGATCTTAAAGTTTTCATTTTTTCTTGTTATCCCCTGCTTTATGAGGTATTCGGTAATAAAACAAAAATCCGCCTTCTTGTTTTATGAAACTAAAATCCGGATATTTAAGGAAGAAATATTTCCATGTCGATTTAGCTACAATGTAAACAGGCTTATCTATTTCACCATTAAGCAGCCAATTTATGTCACTGCTTTTATCGTTTTCTCCCGGCTTCTTTTGAAAATAGAAGAATGGTGCATAGCTGTAAAATCCCACAGTATTAACATAAACATTCTTGCCGGAAAGACTTTGATAAAAATTTATTGCAGGAGCCTGTGAATATCCTTCAATTTTAGGAACAACTGCTTTCATATAGAAGAAAATACAGAAGGCTGTCGCGTAAAACAAAGTAATTATCCCTTTTAGGAATTGTTTCCGTTTAATTAAAATTATTGTGTAGAGAATGAATATCAGGTAACCAGCGCCTATCAAAAACTCGTATCCATTCCACTTTACAGGTGAATTTAAGCAATCAATGGCAAAATCATCTTTAATAAAAGGTATTATAAGATCTTTATACTTTGGAACAAGAGGCAAACAGATAAGTAAAACTGAAAATACAGCTCCGGTTATTGAAAGTAACCAAACAAGGTATTTCTTAAAATCTGCCCTTTTATTTAGAAGTTCATAAATAAAATAGGTTGCAAGAAAAGACAGCGGGTAATACGTAAGTGATGAATAATGCACAATTTTTGTTTTTACAATCGTGAACAGGATCATTACAACCCAGAACAGTATAAACATCCATTTAAGAAAGTAAGTTCCTTCATCACGGGTTTCATCTTTCTTCATGAAAAAAACTGGCAATGCCAAAACAGAGATAGGAAAACATCCAAGAAAAACAATAAGCAAATGATAATAAATTGGTCCGGAATGTCCTGCTACTGGTTTAAGAAATAATTCCGACTGGTATTTAATGAACTCCCTGATAAACCAAAATCCGTTATTGATCATCTCAGGTCCAAACCATAAGGTGGTAATAACAAAACAGGATGCTGCAAAAATCAATATATTTTTCCAATTTGAAATTCTTTTAAATTTCATAATTATCCAGTACACTAATACTGAAATTCCTGCAATGAGTAATCCTACTGGTCCTTTCGTAAGAGTTGCCAGACCAATTGAAATACCGGCAAAAAGAGCATACTTAAAACTTTTACTTCCTATTATTTCATTTATGCTTTTTGCAAGAAAGACAACAGTCATGAAAATAAAAAAATTAAACAATGGGTCAATAATACCCGATTTGAAATAGATATGCGGCAGAAACGAACCCATATAAGCCAGCGCCCATATTAAACCGAATTTTTCATCATACATTTTTTTACCCAGAAAATATAAGGTAAGCAGACTTAAAATTCCAATAATGGCATTAGGCAATCTTGCAGCGAACTCATTAATCCCAAAAACTTTCATACTCAGGACTTGCATCCAGAAAAACAGGGGTGGTTTCTCCCAGAAAGGATGAAAGTCGATCTGGACACGACTGAAATTACCTGTAACTATCATTTCGCGTGCTGATTCGGCAAAATTTATCTCATCCCAATCGAACAAATGAACTGAACCAAGAAAAGGGATAAAAAAGAATATTGCTGAAATTAATATCAGGTAAGGGTAGAACTTTCTATTCATTGTTCACTGACTAACCAGGAGTTTCCATTTGTAAATACCTGTCTTTGTTAAAAAATACAGTAATGAAACACGTAATACTCCAAAACCATATTTCACACTCCGTTTGAAATTTATACTTGATGCTTCCTTAAAATATTTAGTGGGGCATGTGACTTCCGCTATGTTGAATCCGTTAAAAAAAATGAGTGCAATCAATTCGTTATCAAAGATAAAATCATCAGAAGTCAATTCAAAATTTAATTTTTTAAGTACACTGCTCGAAAATGCCCTATAGCCAGAATGATATTCAGTCAACTTCTGGTTCATTAAAACATTCTGGATAAATGTCAGAATCCTGTTAGCTAAATATTTATATTTTGGCATACCCCCTGATATGGCGCTCTTACCCAAAATTCTGGATCCAAAAACAACCGGGTATAAATTGCTTGCAATTATACTTACCATTGCCGGAATTAACTTCGGAGTGTATTGATAATCGGGGTGTAACATCACAACAATATCGGCACCTAATTCCAGTGCTTTTTTATAACATGTTTTTTGATTCCCTCCATACCCTTTGTTTTTTTCGTGCCGGATTATATGTTTTATTCCTTGTTGTTCCGCCACCTTAACAGTATTGTCAGTACTGAAATCATCGACAAGAATCACATCGTCCACAATATTGAATGGAATTTCTGCATATGTTTTTTGAAGTGTCATCGCTGCATTGTATGCTGGCAGAACAACAACTATTTTATTTCCATTGTACATTTACTGTTTTATCATCAGTGTAAAAAGAAAAAAATGTTCCAAATATAAACGGGCTCCCGATCAATATTATCCATTATTTTAATAAAAAATCAGAGCTGTATAATAATTAAGTTCAGATCTGATATTATTTAATTGCTTGTTCAGTTTTTTTCGGTACTAAAAATTCTGCTCTGATCGGAAAATGATCAGACAAAACAATCCCCATCTTTACAATCTCTGATTTTTTAGTTATTATATCTCTCGAATGAAAAAGATAGTCAAGCCGCATTGTCGGGCATGAAACTTTGAAGGTGAATGATCCAAACGCATGGTCATCTAAAAATGTATCTTCAGCATAATGGTTTATCTGGTGAATTATTTCTGTATTTGGTGAAACATTAAGATCCCCTCCAAAAATGACTGGTCCATTAAGGGTCTGCAAATAATTTGTAAAGACAGACAGTTCCTCATTCTGGGCATTAAGTAAATACTTTCCCCATCGCAGATCTTCATTAATGGACGTGTCTTTTGGTCTGCCTGCAATCAATCTAAGAGATAAAACATTTACAGGTGTCCCGTTGACATTTATAATTGCATGAACAAATGACCTGTGAATGCCGCTTGCCTTAAGATTATCTATATCGTTACTGCCTGACAGTGATGCCAGGTATGTAGGGAGTTCAATTATTTTATAATTTAATACAGGGTATTTAGACAATATTGATAAATCATGTCCATTGTCTGTCAGAATTGAATAAGCAGGTAAACTTCTTTTTAGATACTCCAGTTTCTCTGTAGTCAGTACACTTTCTGAAAGTAACAATACATCGTAGTCCGATTCTTTGATAAATTCTGATATATTCCCGATCCCATATGCATAGTACTTTATGTTATATGCAGCCACATTTATGCTATCATAAGCCTCATAATGTTCCGGTTTCCTGTGATGCATATAATTTAATGAAAAGTCATCCAGAAATAGTGTAAATAGTATCATTACCCCCAGATATAGCATGGCAATACGAAAATTCCTGATTAAGAGGAACAGGATCAAAACCACTGCTGAAAGAACAAGTATCCAGTAGAATGTAATGTATCCAAATATCTGGATAAAGGAATCTTTTGGCAGATCAGTGAACTTGCATATTGCAGATCCGATGGAAATCACAATTGCAATAAGAGCCATCAGGTATGTGATAAAACTAAGGATGAATTTAAATATTTTCATAATATTGTAGTTTTGACTGCAATATATATGGGTGATGTTAACATCACATGTATTTTTTATTAATCATTTATTAAATTCTTAATTAGCGCTTAAAATTATGAAATCTGCATACAAGATTAATCAGATATTGTTAATAATATTTCTCCTTTGTTTTGTTTTTTTACTACTGTTTGGAAATAATAAAGCTCTTTTTATAGATATTAATTCATTTACGGCACATTCCAGTCCTTTTATCTGGGCAAACCTGACTTTCCTGGGAGACACTCTGACTGCCTGTGCAATCATGCTTCTTTTCATCAGGAAAAGACCCGATTTAATCTGGTCAGGAATATTAGCTGCTCTTCTCGCAACTTTGATCGTAAATATTATTAAAATATATTTCAACCTTCCGAGACCTCCCGTTATAATTGACAAGAACATGATTAATATAATCGGACCTGCTCTGTCGAATCACTCTTTCCCATCAGGGCATTCTGTAACGATTTTTACACTTGCAGGGATTCTAATGTTCCATTTCAGGTCATTTCTTTCCAGACTTTGTCTGGTTATTCTTGCATGTTTGGTTGGGATATCCAGAATTGCTGTTGGCGTGCACTGGCCTGAAGATGTTCTGGCAGGTGCGGCGCTGGGTATTTTATGTGCGATAACAGGAGTTATTATTGTCACGAAACTGGGATGGAACAAGAAAAAACCAGTGCAGCTTTTGATAGGATTTCTCCTGATATTGGCAAATTTTTACCTCCTGTTTTTCTACGACTGTAAATATAAGCAGGCCATTTATCTGCAATCGTTCTTTGCATTTGCAGTGTTAGTTGCAGGTATAAGAGAATATTATTTGCTTCTTAAAAATGAATGAACTTGTTATCATAACTATTTAAATGCTCCAAACTTCATGCCATTTTAATCAGGATGGACTTAAGAGTATCGGTAACATCTTCCTCCTCATCGACGGATCTTTCGAGCATCTCAAGGATCTTGTTATTTTTAATTAATTCTTTTGGATCTTCCTCTTTTTCAAATAGTTCAGAAATTCCCGTAAAATATATTTCATCAGCTTTGTGTTCAATGGCTGTAACAATACCGCATGCACTGGTTATTTTTCTTTTGTTGGCAACAGGATCTTTCAGACAATGAATGGCTGCTTCAATTTCTTTTGCCCCTTCATAGACAAGCTCTCCCATCTCTTTGTATATTGTCATCATCTTCTTTGGCCGGTAAAGGCAAATCCGGCGGGCAATTCCATTTATTGAATCAACCACATCATCAATATTTGCCGTCAGTTCATGAATATCTTCCCTGTCAAAAGGAGTTATGAATGATTTATTAAGCTGTTCATATGTTTTATTGGTTATGTCATCTCCAATATGCTCAACATCCCTGATCTCTTTGTAAAGCCTTTCATGTTCTGCGGGATCAGGACTGCCTAAAAGTTCTCTGAGAAGTTCAGCCGCTTTAACCAGATTTTGGGCATCACTTTCAAAAAGCGGGAAAAAGGAGTGGTCTTTAGGCACAAAAAACTTAAGAAAACTATCTATATTCATATTCAATATTATTTTATGATGGCAGGTATTTAATATTTATACTAGGATCCATTTTAGAAAGTGAAACATCAGGGAACCGACCACAGCTGATACTGGAATTGTAAGTAGCCATGCCCAGAAAATTTTGGTAGTAACTCCCCATTTTACAGCCGACACTCCTTTTCTTGCCCCGGCACCTATTATTGCACCGGTAATAACATGTGTGGTACTGACTGGGATACCGAAGTGTGTCGCCACAAAGAGAGTAATGGCTCCGGCAGATTCCGCACAGAATCCCTCAAACGGTTTGAGCTTGGTTATCTTTTGTCCCATTGTCTTGACAATTCTCCACCCACCCAGCAATGTACCCACCGCAATTGCGGCCTGGCATGACAATACAATCCATAATGCGATCGGATCATTCTTTGTCGCTAAGCCTGAAACGATCAGAGCAACCCAGATGATTCCCATTGATTTCTGGGCATCATTCCCCCCATGTCCCAGACTAAAGGCTGCTGCAGATAATAGCTGGAGCCGTCTAAAGTATTTATCAATACCTGACGGAGAATGTTTCCTTGCAAGGAAGATCACAATCGCTGAGATAATAAATGACATAACCATTCCAAGAACGGGAGCTACTACTATAAAAACTACAATTTTAATTACTCCTATATATACTACTGAACTCCAGCCCGAACTTGCAACCGCTGCCCCTACAAGTCCGCCGACCAGGGTATGTGAAGAACTGGAAGGAAGGCCCAACCGCCAGGTCACAAGATTCCATGCAATTGCAGCAACAAGGGCAGAGGCTATAACCGTCAGATTGATCACATCAGGATCGATAACACCTTTTCCCATAGTAGTTGCCACTTTGAGCGGGAAAATGAGAAATGCAATAAAATTAAAGAAAGAAGCCATGCAAACAGCTGCTACAGGAGACAGAACTTTTGTTGATACAACAGTTGCTATTGAATTTGCCGAATCATGAAAACCATTAATAAAGTCAAAAATTATAACAAGGGCAACTACAATATATAAAAATGTCATATTCCTGCGATAATTAACTAATTTGAAAATCTGTTCGGCTCATTGAGTATTTAAGAAATGATAAGTCATTCATCTCTTATTTGTTATATTTTTAATATTTTTAGAATCAGGTGCCACAAAGTAACAATATTAGTAAAGAAATCAAAATGATTCGAACATAATTTTACTGATAGTGTTATAAAGGAGCTTTGTTACCTGAATAATTAAATGAATGTTTTCCAATACACCACTATTTGTCATTGTTATTATGCACAAATAGTACTAATTTTATTGAATATTTATTCAAATATTAAATCTTATTTTTATGAGCGACATACGTAATCTAGAACCTAAGCAATTATGGAACTTTTTCCATGAGATAACACAGATACCACGTCCTTCAAAATACGAACAAGGGATGATAAAGTATATGAAGGAGTTTGGTAAAAAACATAACCTCGAAACTACTGTAGATAAAGTAGGTAACGTAATAATACGAAAACCGGCTACAAAAAGCATGGAAAACAGAAAAGGTGTGATTTTCCAGACACATCTCGATATGGTGCCTCAGAAAAACAGCGATAAAAAACATGATTTCAAAAAAGATCCTATCGAAACAATTATTGACGGTGAATGGGTGAGAGCAAATGGCACCACCCTGGGTGCTGATAATGGTATAGGAGTCGCATCGGCGATGGCAGTCCTGGCATCAAAGGATATTGCACATGGACCGATCGAAGCTCTTTTTACAATTGATGAAGAGACCGGCATGACAGGTGTATTCGGACTTAAAAAGGGACTGCTAAAGGGCGATATACTCATGAACCTCGATTCTGAAGATGAAGGTGAACTTTATGTAGGCTGTGCCGGAGGTATCGATGTAAATGTCACTAAAGATTATACCGAAGAAAAATCCCCTAAAGGAATGGTTGCCTTTAGAATCATTGCAAAAGGACTTAAAGGTGGTCACTCGGGCGTTGATATAGCAATGGGAAGAGCAAATTCGAACAAGATAATGTTCAGGTTCCTGATGCAGGCGGAATCGGATTTTGGTATCAGGCTCGCCGAAGCTGCAGGTGGTGACCTGAGGAATGCAATACCAAGAGAATCTTATTCCATAGTTTTAGTTCCTGAAACGAAAGCAAAGGAATTTGAAAAATTCGTTAAGGGTTATGAGAAAATGTACCGGGCCGAATTTTCTGATACTGAGCCTGATCTGAAATTTTTAGCTGAAAAGATCGTCATCCCTTCAAAAGTAATGAATAAGAGCGATCAGTATAAGATCATTCGGGCACTTTTTGCGTGCCCGAACGGGGTTCAAAGGATAAGTCAGGCAATGAAAGGTCTGGTAGAAACTTCAAATAACCTGGCAATAGTAAAATGCAAAGGCGGTAAATTTGAAGCATATAATCTTTGCAGGAGTTCGGTTGATTCTGCTAAAGAAGCCACTGCATGGAAAATTGCAGCAGTATTTCATCTTATAAATGCAGAAGTTAAGCTTGAAGGTGGTTATCCGGGGTGGAAACCCGATATGAAATCACCAATTCTGAAAACGATGAGCGATGTTTACAAGGATATGTTTGGAAATGTCCCTGAAAAAAAGGCAATTCATGCGGGTCTCGAATGTGGTCTTATAGGTGGCGTATATCCAAACCTCGATATGATTTCTTTCGGACCGACAATCAGATATCCGCATTCTCCTGATGAGAAGGTTGATATTGCGTCAGTCAGGAAATTTTGGGAATTCCTGGTTGGAACACTGAAACATATTCCTGTTAAAAGCTAGACTTTTTATCCTCAAAGCACGCCGGGAAGTTATGCCCCCTGTCCGCTTCGCGATGGAGGGCAAAACTAAAAAAGGAAATGATGTGGAGCAGATTTAAAAGCTCATTTGTAGCTGATATAAATATCATTACACATGATAAAAAGCTATTGGCCCGCAGCCTGGCTCCATTTATCCTTATTATATTATTGAAATTTGTCTTTCCACCGCTCTCCGTCTTCATCTTTTCAAGGACCGGTTTCCCTCTCGATAAGTATTACTCGCTTATAGCTATAACATTTGTTTCGATTATACCCATTCTTCCGGGGATAGTATATGCTTTTATTCTTCTCGGTGAAAAAGATTTACATATACAGCATATCATAGAAGTTACTCAGACAGGCAGAAGAAAATTTCTTATGTTAAGAATGATGATTCCTGCATTTATTAGTTTTGTTTTAATTATGATAACTATTCTTCTGGCAAAGCCCGTTCCAACTGAAGGATGGCTAAGAACTCTCTTCGCAGCTTTTCTTCTTTCAATTCAATCGACATTTGTTTTTCTGTTTATTTCCACTCTTGCTGAAAACAAAATTACCGGATTGGCTCTTTCAAGGCTTTATTGGATTTTCCTAATCACGGTCCCGTTGGGTCTTATGCTCCATCATCCATGGAATTATTTTGCTTTTTTCTCACCACTTTACTGGATAGCCTGGACCTGGATTGTTCCGTCACCGGTTGAAAGTCTGATTTACGGATCAATAGCCGTGATACTTACTTCAGGCTCAATAATAATATTCTTCCGTCATATAGTAAGAAAACATACTTCCTGAAGTAATCGGTTTTTACCGTATGCAATTTAGTCTCATGTATTCGTATAAATTGATCCTTGTTGAGTTTACAATTTACGTAAAAATCAATTAATTGAAATAGGGATTTTCAGGAGTAGGGTT
>PLLX01000164.1 GCA_003141415.1 Bacteroidales bacterium | reverse complement strand
TTGTCCTGGAATTAAGCTTTTGTATAAAATCAGATCAAAAACCCATCTAAGATATGCTAAAATGAAAAAATAAGTAAAACTCATTCTTCTGAATCTTACTCACTTTTAGTATTTAACCCTACTCCTGAAAATCCCTCATTAAATTTGATGACAGATATGGCGCTCTTTAAATCCAGCATTTACAGTTTACACAAAATATTTTATAGGTTCTGGTTTAAAGGCTGCCATCTTAATAAATTCTAAACTTTGGGCATAGCCTTTTTTCTGGCTTCAACAAATAAAGATGTCGGGTCAAAAACCATATCTTCTTTAACATCCAGTTCATATTCTTTCCATTTTGGAATATCACTCTCAAATGGGCTTTTAATTGAAATTTCTTCAAATCCACAATTCCTAAGCAATCGGGAAAGAGAGTATCTGTCATACATCCACAGATGAATCTCTCCTCCCATTCTTAATGCTCCTATTTTTGATAATTCTGATGTCATCATAAGGCTTGTTTTTTGACGCACTTTAATGAAGGTTGATGAAACAGCCTTCTTAAATAATATCATTGAAGAGAATGCTTTTTTAATTTTGTCAGTAAAAGTATTTCCAATATTTTTATTTAGATATGAATTTCTAACAGTATTGCCAACAAAACCCATTCTATCTAGAATGTATTTTTCATTAATCAAATAGGGTTGTTTTAATAATTCTGTAATTTGTCCTCCAGTATAATTTCGAACTGTTTGGTCATACATTTCCAGTAATATCCAATCGTAATTGGCTTCTGATAGTTCGTTAGGATTTTCTAGATTTTCATTAAGAAACTTTTTATATTCATCAACAATATTTTCCAAATCGGGTACAACTACACGAATAATTCCATCAGGTTTTAGAACTCTAAAACATTCCTTAATAAAATCCTGGGATTTTTCTTTTGGAATATGCTCCAAAACTTGTGAATGATAAACTACATCAAAGAATTTATCTGGGAAAGGTATACCTTTAAGTAAATTAGCAGTAATAACATCCTCTGAGATGTATTTCATATCAACATTGTACCAAGCTTTGTGACGTTTACTTCCACAACCCACATTCAAATAATTTAATTTTTCCATTTATTTCTTTTTAAGATTATTCAAAACATTTTATTAACTTATTCATATTAATTCAATTATAATATAATATACTCTTATATGTACTGTTTACTCCCTTTTTATTTGTAATGTGAATAAAGGGTTGAAAATTTAATATTTACTAACTTTATAAATAACTTAATATAAGTACATTATATATATTACATTTGATTAAAATATTGAGAATAAATATCTTAATATAAAATGCACTCTCAAATGGCGACAAGATTTATTTCCAAGATATAAAAACTTAAGTTAATTTCTATCTATTTGTATATCTGCGATATATATAATTTAATTTTTAAAAACTTGTATCAGCGATTCAGCAATAATGATTAATCTGAATTCACAGATCAAGAGGTTAAGACTATTATCTTTATGCTAAACATATAAAACAATGGTTAAAGATAAAAAAAATACAGGGTTTTGTAAAAGATAGTTTTCGTTTATGGTTTCCTTTTCTTACTTCATATGAAGAATTCAATATGAAAGCTCCACATTTAAGAGACGCATCCAAACATTTGTCAGATTCATTATTATCTGATTATTGTCCTGACGATTGTAAATTAGATAAAGCTTTTAATGATTTATTCTCCATAGTAGTCTAATAATTCCGACAAACTACTAAAACTTTATTCCATAGGCTGATTGAAAAAAAAGATATTCAAAGAGCGTTTAAGGTACGATATACCAAAGGCTTAATGGTCAATATATTTGGTCGAATTGCAACTGCTTATATTTTTCTGATTTTTGACTCTTAATCGGTATTAATAAGGGATTAGAATAAGCCAATAATAAATTATTCCAAGGGTTTCACGGAGTGTCTTTAAGACTTTACTTTCTTTTGAATGATCATTCATATAATCAGGAATAGAAATGATTCCAATAGCATATTTCTCCTTCAATATTTTATTATATGTCATCCATGTTCGTCTTGCGTGTGCACCCAAACTAATAATGTTTATTCCTGTAATATCTATCTTAGACTTGTTGAGCCAATCACGGAATGCGAATGCACTTGTCAGGGTTCTGTTAATTTTAACCTTTGCCCCCGGCACAGCTATTACTTTAGTCGAATCGAGGCCCATAGACAATAACCTTTTCCGTGCTATCTCAGCAAATGAAGTAGAATTGTTGACAATCCTTCTCTTTCCGTTCAGTTCTGACATATCATATTCAGAGTTATTAAGATAAGGGATCGATATTTTATGGTCTATAACTATCTCTTTAACAAACAGATTTATATCACCATACTCATCAACTCTGTCATTAGTAAACTGAACCATCAGGGAATCTATTTCCGAAAGAGACCCTTTCCAGTCGGCTGAGTAACTTCTTTTATGCTTATCTGCAAAAAAATCAGCGATAAGCGAACCGTTTACAAACAGATTAAAATGTGCAGAATGTGTTCCACTTAGTGAACCGTAAGCTTCGACCTCTATTTTATGCTTACTAACAACATCAGGTAAAGATTTATTAATTTTAGAATGGAAAATCAGGTAACCGTTCTCCCAAAGCTCAGAATATTCTGTAAAAGAATTAATTCCGGTAGTAAATATATAGTCATATTTATTTTTTTGAAACCGCTCATATGCTATTTTAAGGGCATAATCAGGTAGCCAACCTTCAACAAGAAGTATATTTGCCTTTACTTGTTCTGATTTTGAAAGATAACCTGAAAGATAATTGAAAGCATGCTTAATAACGATATAACAGGTTGGGAGTAAAAAAATAAAAATAATTATCAGAATAAGTCTTCCTTTTTTCTTCATGCGATATTTTTTCAGATCAATATTAAATTATTCATGTATTGGTTTAGATAAATATAACCAGAAATTATCGCTTTAATAGTTATTGTAACGTTTATTCAACAATTGAAGAATTAGCAATTGGTCAAAAAACTGCTTTATTATTCCTTCCAGTTATTAATCTAAGTAATTCATCATCATCTCCCTTAATCATCATTATCCAAATTTAATCTATAAAATAAAATTGTATTAATCTGGATAGATGTAAATGTAACCACCTGATTAATACAATATAAATGAGAACTAGATAACCGGATGATCATTTTTTATATTAAAATTTCATCTTATGGAGTTTGGATGATAATGGCTAATTTTATAATTTCAGGGGAAGAGCTATTTTTTTATAATCAGCTTCTGCGTATCAACTGTTATGGTACCTGATCTCAATTCTACTATGTAAAAACCTGAATAAAGGCTATCAGGAAGTTGTATTGTATTCATAATCTGGCTATAAGAATCCTCCAAAACAACTTTTCCCGAAAAATCAAGAATCCTGATTGAATTAGGTTTAATTGAAGGTTCCCCAATTGAGATATTAAAATAACTCTGTGCAGGATTAGGATAAATAACTACATTTTTATCTTTACTGTTTTCCTTATTTGCATTATCCTGTAGTGTACCAAATATCTTAATTTCTGAGACAGTATTCATGGAGTTTAATGAATTCCCGTGTCCGACATATTTTAAATATGAATACTCTGTATTTGTGTATAATGCAGGAAAAACAAATACTTGCCGTGCCCCTGAAAACTTGCATGAAGCCGCTCCGGTTAATATGTGTTCCCAGTTTATATTATCTTTAGATGCATATATGTCAAAATACGATTCAAACTTTTGCCCCGCTAAAAAAGCCATCACCAAATGACTTATTTTGAAAGGTTCCGCTAATTTTAAAACAAGCCATTTATTATCCCCGTCAGAGGACCACTTAGTTGTTGTGTTACCATCCAAAATATTATCAGGATAATCAGGTGTTTGATAATCGCTTGCTTCAATTTCTGTTATTCTTGCTGCAGCCAGTTCCGGTTTATAGGGCAGAACAGTTATTGGGAAATTATTTGTCAGTATTGTTCTCCCATCGCTGACCTCTAACTTAAAATTTTCAATTTCGGAATTGTCAACTACAGGGGCCAGAAACTCAGTTTTAAGACTTTTGACGGTTGAGATCGGAACATCAGTTGGAACAGTCCATTCGGCGATAAGAGAATCATTGTTTGGATCGTAAGTGGAAGATGCATCTATAACATTTATAAACCCCGCATAAGCAGTTTGCGGATAGTTTATAATCACAACTGGAGGATCATTAGCTTTACTAGGATCCTCACAATTATTAGTTACTGATTTGGTACCTAGACTTGCTGCCTGTCCACCTGTGGAACTCTGCAAAGGATTACTCGCAGGTTTTGTGTAGGAAACTGTTACAATATCACCAAACTTAATCACACTCTCTAAAGCCAATGAAACTTTATTTCCGGAAATTGTTACTGATTTAACATTTCTGATGGCAGAATTAACCTGAACATTAAAAGCTGAATTCGCAGGAATAGTATTTGCCAGACTTAAGTTATAAGTCATATCTATTAATGATGGTGTTGCATTTTCTACAACAGAAGCAGAATAAACCGGAATTGTCGAAATACAATTATTGGTTACTGGTTTAGAACTCAGACTCGCAACCGGTACTCCTGATACATTCTGTAATGGATTAATTGCCGGTACGGTATAAGATACTGTAACAACGTCACCATTTACAACAGGACTAGCAAGGGTTAGCTGAACACTGTTCCCTGAAATAACAACTGAATTCACAGTTCTGACTATAGAATTAACCAACACATTGAAAGAAGAAACAGCTGGGACAATGTTAGCCAGACTTAAATTATAACTTAATTCCAACAGAAACGGAGAAACATTCGCAATAGCAGAATTTTGATAGACCGGTAAACCCATTGAATAAAACTCATAAGCACCTATGCTGGGCGGATCTTTTAAGGTATTACCATCATAATCAGTTGTTACATCTGTAATTTTTAACCCTTTGCCGATAGCAGGAGATCCTGCCTGTAAATGAAAATCACTTGGTGAAATAAATAATGGATTGCTAATAATATTATTTTGTGTTGTATTATTAGATGGTGTTATTCCACTATACCTAGGTAAGTTATTATTTCCGTTGTTATAAAAAATATTATTTTCTAGTGAAAGTGTAGTGAGAGTCTGTCCACTTCCTCCTCCTGCACAAATTGGTTCGTGATTAAATCCCTGGATTATATTATTCCTTATACTAACATTTGTTGAAGTGCCTATAATTGGCAACTCTATACCGGACACGGTCATTAAAGATCCGACATGCGCAATTATAGTATTATTCCAAATATTTATATCATCTCCAATAAAACCAGTAGTAGTTTCATACCAAATTCCCCATCCCCAAAAACTTGGACCTCCATCTGCTATCCCTATATTTTGAAGTATATTATACGAAATACTAATATTTTTAACATAATGTGGGTATCCATCTTCAGCGTATACATTAAATATTATCCCTGAACATACATTTTTTATATGGTTTTTTTCAATTATTACACCTTCTGTGCCTTGCTCAAGTATTATCCCTGCAGTACGCTCATAAATACTTAGCGCTATTGGCCCTATAAGGTTGTTATGTACCCATACTGAATAAGAAGTTGAACCTTTTGCAAGTCCATATGGTCCGGAAAAATCTATTGACCCTGTTATAGTATTATCATATATTTCTATACCGCCCATATTATTCCAAAGTTCAATAGCAAAATCCCATGTAAGGTTGTCAAACGGCGCCTTGTTCATGGAATTATTATATATCTTGATGTTTTTATTATAACCTGCAACTCCTTTTATGCAATAACCATTGGACCCTGCTGGTCTGTATGTCTGATCCAGAATATTATTATAAATCAACATACCATCCTGTCCATTAACTCCGACTTCATATTTACCTTCTCCATTAATTCTTTCACCGGCAGGAAAATATCCGGAGCAATTAGTTACAATGTTATCGTGAAATTTATTTCCTGTTGGATATACAGAAGGTTGATTTCCTGTTCCATCACCATCAAATCCCACTCCATAGTAATTGAAATCAATAAATGTGCAGTTGTAGATTTCCACATTACTTCTCCTGTCAATTTTTATTGCGCCATATGCAGTTAGTGCATTTCCATCCATTTTTATGTTGGATATATGCTGATTACCTATGGTCCCCTCATTGGAACTGTATAATGAGATAGTAAAACTCGATCCTCCTACATTTGATTGTATAACAGAGGTAACGCCAACTCCTTCAATGCTTACTCCAACTGCTAAAACGCTTTGTGCTGTTTCTGTGTATGTTCCTGCATTAACATGAATAATATCTCCTGCAGTACTTACTTTCGAACATGCATAGGCAAGTGATTTCCAGGGAGAAGTACTGGATCCGTTATTAGCATCTTTACCGGAAGGATCAATATAATAGGTAGTACCTGCGACTGAAGAACTCAGTAATAACATTATTATAAGTAATGCATTTTTCACAGGCAGAAATTTTGACTAAAATAATGTTTTATTTGACTAACTTAAGGTTTTTTTTGATTATTTTACTATATTATTACACCAGGAGATAGTTTCCTCAATATTTTTTAATATAAAACGAATATAAATTCTGTGATGCAAAGAATGCATTAACGCTTTGATTAATAATGTAAACATTTTATGATTATCAATTCTAAATTGAAATAAATATAAAATATTTTATTTAATTCTTAACGCCTATATTTTGCAATACCAGAAAAGCCTGCAATGTCTGTAGCTTTAATTAATAAAGGTCATTCAGGTGGAATTTATTAAAGATGTGATTGCAATCCTGCGTGATAATAAATCTATATATTAAAAGTGATCTTGCATTTATTATATTTTAAAATAATCCAAATTTTAGACGAAACTTTGGTAATTAACTATTGATAGCCTGATTTTTTTACTTATTTTTGCTTACTGTTGAATAGACAATTCATTTTTGTTTAAGTGACTATAAAATAGTGAATTATCTTCAATCTTCTTGATTTCTTCCTTTTTTTTGACTTATTTTATAATATATCGAAGCAGGACATAATAGAAACCAATTATTTTCGTTTTCATTTATACGCCATTGTGACCTTAATTAAAAATCATTATAAACCCAGGTTTATCACAAGTTTTTAGCAGTTAATCAAAATAATATTGTAGAGACAAAAAAATATTCTTTATTTGCTTTATAAAGTTATGAAATCAGTATTGTTGGAGGCTAATTTGTTATGTATTCTCAATCTTCTTATTACTTATAAATACACAATTAAATTCAATTTATCAATAACTAATTTTAATTATTACCAGAATGAAAAAAATACCACTTCTTTTAGTTTTAATTTGCATTCTAACTGGAATTGCAGTAATCGACAGTTGCAAAAAAGAACCCGTACTACCAACATTAACTACTAGTGATGTAACAAATGTAACGATTAACTCTGTTACCAGCGGCGGATCAATAACAAAAGATGGTGGCGCGGCTGTGACAGCCCGGGGAGTATGTTGGGCCACTGTCGCAAATCCAACTATTACAGATTCTTTTACATCAGATAGTAAAGGAACCGGAAGTTTTACCAGTGCAATAACTGGCCTGACTCCTAATACTTTGTATCATATAAGAGCTTATGCTACAAACAGTGCTGGAACCGCATACGGAAACGATGTTTCCTTTACAACAACTCCGATTGTAGTTCCTACTCTTACAACCACTATAGTTTCTTCAATTACTTTGACTACAGCAGTTTCGGGTGGAATTATCACTTCTGATGGTAATGGAGCCATTACGGCAAGAGGTGTTTGTTGGGCAACAACTTCAACCCCTACCATAACCAATTCTTTAACAACCGACTCGACAGGAACCGGAAGTTTCACAAGCAATCTTACAGGATTACTGCCGGCTACCACATACTATGTACGTGCTTACGCAACCAACAGTGCAGGTACGGCATATGGAAATGAGATTACATTCACAACAACGTCAGTCTTAGTTCCAACTCTGACTACGACTGCAGTTACTTCAATCACTACAACCTCCGCAGCATCAGGTGGAATTATCACAGATGATGGTGGTGGTGCAGTTACTGCAAGGGGCGTTTGTTGGGCAACAACAGCAAACCCGACAATCGACCAATTCTAAAACTTCTGACGCAACCGGAACCGGAACATTTGTAAGCAATCTTACAGGATTAATTTCTGGTACAGTCTACCATGTTCGTTCATATGCTACAAATAGCGCTGGTACTGCATATGGAAATGATATTAATTTTACAGCAAGTGCAATGGTAGTTCCTACCCTTACAACCGCTGCAGTTACTTCAATTACAACTACAACTGCAACTTCAGGTGGAAGTATCACAGCTGATGGTGGTGGAGCTATTACCGCCAGGGGGGTATGCTGGTCCACAGCAGCGAGTCCTACTACGAGCGATTCAAAGACCTCAGACGCCACAGGAACCGGGACCTTTGTAAGCAATATTACAGGTTTATTAGTGGGCACAACCTATCATGTACGCGCATACGCTACTAACGGTGCCGGTACCGCTTATGGAAATGATCTCTCATTTACTACAATCCCCTCAGCAGTTCCTACGGTTACAACGACAGCTGTTACATCTGTTACCACTATAACAGCTGTTTCGGGTGGGAATATTACTCCTGCTGGTGCTGGAGTTATTTCCGCTAGAGGAACTTGCTGGGCAACAACAGCAAACCCAACTATAAGCGATTCAAAAACTTCAGATGCAACAGGAACCGGAATTTTCACCAGCAACCTGACAGGATTGCTACCGGGTACTACATATTATATTCGTGCATATGCAACCAACAGTGTCGGAACTGGGTATGGAAATCAGATTGTCTTTAATACAAAAATTTCTGATGTGGATGGAAGTAGTTATAATACTGTAACCATAGGCACACAGGTTTGGATGGCAGAAAACCTGAAAACAACAAAGTACCGTGATGGAAGTTTAATAGGGACTACCCCTGATCCAGCAACAGATATTTCAGCCGAAACTGCACCAAAATACCAATGGGCTTATGGTGGTAATGAAACCAATGTAGTTACTTATGGTAGATTATATACCTATTATGCAGTAACAGATGCGCGTGGTGTTTGTCCTACTGGCTGGCATGTACCTTCTGATGCCGAATGGACAACTTTGCACGATTACCTTTCAGCCAATGGATTTGCTTTCCTTGGAATTATTGGGAGTGATGACATTGCCAAATCTATGGCAGCCACTTCAGGCTGGACCACAGACCCGACAGCAGGTAATGTTGGTAACAACCAGGCCAGTAACAATGCCAGTGGTTTTACAGCACTTCCGGGTGGCTACAGAGGTATCGATGGGGTATATCAGCAAATAGGGAACCAGGGCCACTTCTATAGTTCTACTGCATCAATCACACCAAATCAATCCTTGTACCGAAGCATTGATTTCAATAATGCAATTTTAGGCCCACACGACTTCCGTAGTGCAAATGGATATGCAGTTCGCTGCCTCAAGAATTAAATTATTAGTTTGTTTTCAATTTGATTTAATTTAAGCAGAATATTTGAAAGACCTACCCGAATGAAGGGTAGGTCTTTCTTTTTAGATATCCCAGGGTATCTGAATGAGCAGGTGTGTGACATCAAAATGTGGAAATGACTTAAACATGCTTAAATCCGTTGTCCATGTAAAGTAGAACACAGTTTATCAAAATATAAGATGCTATTTGCTATTTTTACATAGTTTTACATTCTTGAAGATTTAGTATTTAAGGAATTCAAACTTCTATTCATCCTTACTACTGAAGAAGCATTTTAATTGAATAGAAACTTGTTAGTCGTAAGCTTGGGACTGACGAGGCGGAAGCATGCCAGATGTCCAGTAAATTGGTTGAAACGAACACGGCAATCGTACTATTTATTATTAGAATTACATGAAATTTAGTCATCTCCTTTCCAACCCTCGGGAGTTTATTACAATTTTTTTTACCCAGGGTAATGAACGAAGTTTAAAAGCAAAAAGGAACATTTTATTATTGGCTGTTATTAAAGGTTGCAGCATTGCTGTAAGTCTTATATTAGTACCAATCACTATCCATTATGTAAATCCTACTAGATATGGAATATGGCTGACATTAAGTTCCATTGTTGGCTGGTTCAGTTTCTTTGATGTTGGATTGGGACATGGTTTGCGAAATAAATTCGCCGAAGCGGTTACAAAAGGAAATGATGAGAAGGCGCGAATTTATGTTAGTACCACTTATGCAATATTAGGTCTCATCGTAGTGGTAATATTGATGTTCTTTTTTTGCATTAATCCGTTTTTAAACTGGACCAAAATACTTAATACACCTTCCATTATGGCAGGAGAGCTAAGTTTATTGGCGTTGATTGTATTTGGTTTCTTCTGTTTACAGTTTGTTCTGCGACTGATGACGACTATACTGACTGCAAATCAGCAGCCTGCAAAAGCATCCATATTTGATTTTCTCGGAAGCCTGCTCTCATTAAGTATAATTTATATCCTTACCAAGACAACTTCAGGAAATTTAATCTATTTAGGAACTGTATTTAGTCTGACCCCTGTCTTAGTACTTGTCTCATCAAGTGTCTGGTTTTATACACATCAATATAAAAAATATGCACCATCATTTAAATTTGTTAGATTTCATTACGCCCGCGATCTGATGGGTCTAGGGATAAAGTTCTTTATTATACAAATTACAGGGGTGATATTATACCAAACAAGTAACATTATAATAGCCCATCTTTTTGGACCGGAACATGTCACTCCATATAATATTGCATATAAATACTTTAGCATTGTTACTATGACATTTAGCATCATCATGATGCCATTCTGGAGCGCCACTACCGAAGCATGGATCAAAAAAGATATTATATGGATAAAAAATACTGTTAATAAGCTTATATTAGTATGGATTTTGATTGGTATTTCTGCTTTAATCATGTTAATTTTTTCAAATTTTATTTATAAAATATGGGTTGGTAAAGAAATAGAAGTGCCAATTAGTGTTTCTGCTGTTATGGCTGCATATGTTATTATTTTTTGTTGGTGTAGTATTTTTGTGCAATTTCTAAATGGAGTGGGTAAAATTATGATACAATTATATTTTAGCATATTTGGAGCTTTAATAAATATTCCCCTTGCAATAATATTTGGAAAGAATCTCGGAATATATGGTGTTATATTAACAGCTTGCTTATTAACGTTTATTAATGCTATTTGGTCCCCAATACAGTATTTAAAAATAGTAAATAATAAAGCTAAAGGCATTTGGAATAAATAATTGAGATACTTGCAAAATTTTATTACTATAATGTACCCCATTTCTATGGCAAGATTTAATCAAAGTTAAGTTTGTTTTTCATTAATAATGATGATGTAAAATTTTTCTTTTCTGTTACTTTTTTCTTTTAGTAATCATAATGTTAATTTCGATTTTCATATTTATCTTACAAAATAACTGAATATGCACAAAAAAGAGAAAATCCGAATAATTGACCTTCCAAAAATTGAAGATGATCGCGGCAATCTTTCATTTGTTGAGGAAGAGAATCATATCCCTTTTAAAATAAACCGTGTCTATTGGATCTATGATGTACCAGGTGGTGAATTTCGTGGAAGTCACGCTTTTAAAGTATGTGAAGAATTTATTATTGCTCTGTCCGGAAGTTTCGATGTTGTTTTGCACAATGGGAAAGAGGAAATCAAGTTTTCGCTTAATCGTTCATTTTATGGATTATATGTCTCAAAATTACACTTCCGGAGACTAGAAAACTTCTCAACCAATTCACTTGCTTTAATATTAGCATCCACTCCTTATAATGAAAATGATTATATAAGGAACTTTGATGAGTTTTTAACTTATTTAAAATGATAATAAAATCATCTATATATAATTGCTGCGTAATTGAACTGAATAAAGTCCATAACAGGTCAGGTAATCTCACATCTCTTGAAGACAATATGGATATTCCTTTTGATGTAAAGCGTCTTTATTACCTTTATGATGTTCCGGGTGGAGCAGAGAGAGGCGGGCATGCACATAAGGAATTGCATCAGCTTATTGTAGCTGCAAGCGGCTGTTTCGATGTGGTCCTCGATGATGGTAAAAACAAAAAAGTCGTTGAATTAAACCGGCCATATTATGGACTATATGTTGTACCGGGAATTTGGCGCGAATTGATAAACTTTTCTTCCGGAGCTATCTGCCTTGTTCTTGCTTCTGAAAAATATAATGTCGATGATTATATCAGAGATTACAATGAGTATATCAAATACAGTAATGAAAATTCATTCACTATCTGATGTCCAGTCAAAGAAGATTGGACCTGAAACTGTAATCTGGCAATATACTATTGTTCTGCCTGGCGCTACAATTGGCAATAACTGTAATATTAATTCACATTGCTTTATTGAAAATGATGTACTGATTGGGAATAATGTCACTGTAAAGTGTGGCGTATATATATGGGATGGAATAACAATTGAAGATAATGTTCATATCGGTCCCAATGTAACTTTTACCAATGACTTGTATCCAAGATCCAAGCATAATTTTGAAATTTCTAAAACAGTCATTAAACATGGAGCTTCACTTGGGGCAAATGCAACAATAATTGCAGGAATCACAATTGGAGAATTTGCTTTGATTGGCGCCGGCAGTGTAGTAACGAAAAATATCCCCAACAATACACTCTGGATGGGTAATCCTGCCAGGCAAACAGCAAATGTTTGCAATTGCGGGCACAAGCTTGATGTTGATCTCCATTGCCGAATTTGTAATTCAGATTATATTCTGGTTAATGATTGCATAATTTTAAAACAATGATAAAATTTCTCGATTTAAAAGAGATCAATGACAGTTTTGAACCACAACTTCTAAATTCAGTCAGAAGGGTACTTGATTCCGGTTGGTACCTGTTGGGAGAAGAAGTAAAAGCCTTTGAGAAGGAATATGCTCAGTTCATTGGTGTCAAACATTGTATCGGTGTTGCAAACGGTCTGGATGCGCTTCGTCTCATTTTTAAAGCTTATTTAGAACTTGGAAAATTACAGGAAGGGGATGAAATAATTATTCCTGCAAACACATATATTGCTTCAGTTCTGGCTATTACAGATAATCGGCTTGTGCCGGTACTGGTTGAACCGGATATAAATACTTACAACATTGATCCTTTTAAAGTTGAAGAGAAAATTTCGACGCGGACAAAAGGAATAATGATTGTTCATCTTTATGGACAGAATGCTATGCATCCTGAGATTTTAAGATTAGTAAAGAAATATAACCTGAAACTCATCGAAGATAATGCACAGGCGCAAGGTTGCTTTTATGGCGATAAGAGAACCGGTTCACTACGTGATATAGCAGGACATAGCTTTTACCCCGGCAAAAATCTGGGGGCGCTTGGTGATGCCGGTGCTGTAACCACTGATGATGATGAATTGGCAGATGTTGTGCGAACAGTTGCCAATTACGGATCAAAAATAAAATACCAGAATCTCTACAAAGGACTTAATTCACGCCTTGATGAAATCCAGGCTGCCATCCTGCGTGTAAAGCTTCCACGTCTTGATACAGATAACCAACGTCGCCGTGAGATAGTTCAGTATTATATGAGTAACATTACAAATCAAGGAATTATTTTACCCGCAGAGGTCAATATTCAACCTGCAACCGGTAACTTGCAACATGTCTGGCACCTCTTCGTAATCCGGACAACCGATCGTAATAAACTTCAGCAATATCTGAATGAAGCTGGTATACAAACGATGATTCATTATCCTATCCCTCCACATAAACAAATGGCATATAAAGAGTGGAACGGTCAATCATTTCCAATAACCGAACAAATTCATCGGGAAGTGTTAAGTTTACCCCTTAGTCCGATGATGAATATCGAAGACATGTCCTGTATAGTTGACAGAATAAATAAAGCTTTGTAATTAATAAGCAGGTGAAGTTTATAAGCAGGGGAGAAGACATGTTAAATTCCTTTAATGTATAAAGAGCGACAGAATATATTAATCGTCGGTACCCTGGCTTCTGGCTCGAGTGCATTAGTAGACATGCTAAGAGAGTATGATAATGTCAACGTACTTCCACGTGAATTTGATAACTTTAGAAGACCCGGATTAGTTTATGATCAGTTATCATCTGATTCCAGTATAGATTATCCAAATGTGATCGATAAAGAGATAAAATTTGATAATTTAAAATGGAAACTGGTTTACAAAAGCTCACTCTGGAAATTATTCTCAAAAAGTTATTTTAAAAATATATGGGAGAAAGATTGGGGGAAATTAAAAAAATATAAAAACTCTCTGATTCGACTTTATCAAATCTTTTTCTTAAAGGAACTCAATAAAAGTTTGAAGTCCGGAATCCCATATGATGAAAAAATTCGACTTTCAAATGAATGGATAAGCCGAATTGGCAATATTTATCCATCTAAATACGAATTCACGCTCTTTAATCAGGCGCTCTTTCCATGGTTAGATATAGATATATGGAAGAAGGTATTTAAACCTTTTAAGCTCATATGTGTTCACAGAGATCCAAAAGATCAGTTAGCGGAAATGATAAGGCGCGAAATAATATTTTCACCATTCAGATCTGCCCAATTGAGTTATGGACAATTTAATCTTATTTCAATTTACGGGAACGACAGGAAAGGGAGAATTAAGTTTCTTACAGAGGCCCTAAGAAAAAGACTGGAAAAAATTGATCAGTGGCTTAAAATACTTGGCCCGGACCAGATTTTATTAATTGACTTCGAGGGTCTTGTAAATAACTATGATATCTATAAATCTGAAATGGAACAATTCCTGGGTATAGGAGATGAGAGTCATAAATTCAAAAAAATGTATTTTAACCCGGAGGTAGCTTTGGAAAACAGTTTAGGGATATTTAAAAATTATCTGACTGATGAAGAAATTAAAGACATATCCGATTTGGAAGATTGGTATATCAATAAAGTGAGAACCAGGGATAATGAATATAAAGGAAAAACAAAAAATCTGAAACCTGAAGCTTTTCAATGACAGAACAACAATCATCTTACCGTCAGATTATGAAAGCCACTTCCCTTTTTGGTGGCGTTCAGATATTTAATATTGTTATACAGATTATCCGTTCCAAGTTTGTCGCTGTTTTACTCGGCCCAAACGGAATGGGAATCTCCGGATTGCTGTATTCAACTATTAATTTAATAAAAGGTTTTACTGATTTTGGCCTTGGCACCAGCGCTGTAAAAGATATCGCCGCCGCTCACGGTACGGATAATAAAATCAAGATTGCCACAAGTGTAACGGTTATCAGACGGTTAGTTTGGGTAACAGGAACATTGGGTGCGGTTGTTACTATGGTTCTGTCATCATGGTTAAGCCAACTTACATTTGGAAACCATAATTATACATTTGCTTTTATCTGGATTTCCATTACCCTTTTATTGAATCAGCTCAGCAACGGACAAATAGTGCTGCTTCGGGGTATGCGCAGACTACAAAACCTTGCAAAAGCCAATCTGGCCGGAAGTACGCTGGGCTTAATTGCCACAATTCCTCTTTATTATCTTTGGGGTATTAATGGGATTGTACCGGGCATAATAGTTACTTCTGTAATTTCGTTGGCGCTTTCCTGGTATTTTTCACACAAGATAAAAATTGAACCGGTTAAGGTTAGCTATTCCAGAACAATTGCTGATGGAAAAGACATGCTTAACATGGGCTTTATGATCAGTCTGAGCGGAACAATGGCTGTTATATCTTCATATGTGGTGCGTATTTTTATCAGAAATCACGGAGGTATTGATCAAGTGGGGTTTTATAATGCCGGATTTACGCTTCTCGATACCTATGTGGGATTGATATTTACTGCTATGAGTACAGATTATTATCCCAGTCTCACGGCAGTCGCGCATAGTAACCAGCTATCTAAAGCTGCAATTAATCAACAGATAGAGATAGCCCTGCTGATTTTAGCACCCATTATCATAATTTTTCTTGTTTTTATAAACTGGGTTGTTATTTTGCTTTACTCTACAAAATTCATTTCCATAAATAAGATGATATATTGGGCATCTATAGGAGTGTTTTTTAAAGCACCAGGTTGGGCCATTGCCTTTATTCTGCTTGCAAAAGGGACTGCCAAACTCTATTTCTGGAATGAATTGGTTGCCAAAATATACTTTTTAGGTTTAAATTTAATTGGTTATTACTTTCTGGGTTTAACTGGTCTGGGAATATCATATATGGTAGGCTTTGTGCTTTATCTGATTCAGGTATTCCTTCTAAGCAAAAGCAAATTTGAATTTTCGTTCAGCAGTGCTCTTATTCGCATCTTTCTCATTCAGTTTTTACTGGCAATAGTGAGTTTTATAGCTGTAAGATTCTTAAAAAGTCCATTTACTTATTTTGTTGGTATAGGTTTAATTGCAATTTCGAGTTGGTATTCTTACAAAGAGCTGGATAAAAGAATTGGAATTCAGGCAATAATGTTAAACCTTAGAAAAAGATTTATTAAGAAATAATTGTAATGCAAGAACATACCAATCAACCGCTTGTTTCTATTATAGTAATTACTTACAATTCATCGAAATTTGTACTCGAAACACTCGAAAGCGCAAAAGCACAAACTTATAGTAATATCGAACTCATTGTGACCGATGATAACTCCACAGATAATACGGTTGAAATCTGTAAAAAATGGATTGAGGAGAACAATCATCGGTTTATTAGGGCCAACCTTGTTTCGTCTAAAACGAATACTGGCATACCAGCAAATATTAACAGGGGATTAAATATAGCTAAAGGATTATGGATCAAATGTATTGCTGGGGATGATTTGTTTAGAGAAGACTGTCTGACTGAATTAATTCACTATATATCCGAACAAAAAGAAGATATACAAGTCTTATCCGCACATATTATTAGATTCTCTGGGAACTCAATTAAAGATGGCGAAATTAAGAAAAACCCCTATACAAAGTTCTGTTCCAAAGACTCTACTCCAATGGACCAGTACAATATGCTTCTAAGAACTAATATGGTTTTTGCTGCTACGGTAATTATGAAAAGAGATTTGTTACTTTCGTTAAATGGTTTTGATGAAAGATTCATTCTTATGGAGGATTGGCCACTATGGTTAAAAATTACTTATGCGGGATATAAAATGTACTATTTGGATAAGCCTTTAGTTTTCTATAGGGTCCACGATAATAATCTGAGTCAGACCACTAATCAGAATTTTCTTTACCATCCTATGAATAAGATTGTTATAAGTTTCAAGGAAAAAGAATTAGTTCCCAGGTTACCATTCATAGAGAGAATGGGATTAAAACACGATATCTTAGCTATGAAAGCTTGTTTTTTTCTGGGGAATAATAAAAAGAATCCCCTGACAAAAACAGTTTATTTGGGTTTCAATATTTCAAATCCATTCTACATTTACTTACGAATAAGAAAGATGCTTGGGATAAAAAATGCTAATATTTAAGTATTTTTAATTCCAAAGGTTGATAATAAGTGATAATGGGAATAATTTTATGGAGAATTTTAGTAAGGAAGTGAAAATCTTATTTTTTTCAGGTATTTTGAATAAAGAAGTTTAAAACGAACTTTAAATGACTGAAAAGAGAATTGCATTATTTGTCATTTCGATATCTTCAATACCAGTATGGGGATTATTGAACATGATGGGTATCATTGGTGGTAAAATGCAAACAGCGCTGGTTTTTCTTTCCTTAATCCCATTTATCTATTCTTCAGTAAAACTTCTGATTGATTATAAGTTTGAGAGCAGTTATTTTAAATTTGTATTTACACTATTTATTATTTATCAGTTAGTAATAGTAGTCCGGGGTTTTTCTTTGTCCTATAAAGATATTAAGGACTATTTGCAAACGTATTACATCTTCTGGCCTTTCATAATTCCTTTATTCATTTTCTTTAACAAGGATATACCAACTTTTGGTTTCTTATTCAAATGGATTTACTATTCCGGGATATTTTTTCTGGTTATATCTTTATTCTTTCCTTTCTTAATATTAACAAGATCAACTGCCGAAACCTTTATTGCTATTATTATTCCCTGTGGATTTTTGTTATTGAATGCCACCTACTTAAGAACTAGAAAAGTTAATATTTCATTTCTTATTATTTCTATCTCAATTATAGCATTAACATACCTTGCAAGAAGAAGTAGTGTGGTTACTCTGGTAGGATTTGTTATTTCAAGTTATTTTCTCAACCTAATTAATAAATCGAATGCAAAAATATTCCGATACTTCCCTCTGATAATAATAATTATTTTTTTTATTTTATTCAGTAGCTTTTTTGAAAATTCAAAGGAAGTACTTTTGAATAAAATGACATCACGGATTTCCGAGGACACAAGGACTGGTGTATTTAACAGGTTTTTTTATTACTTAAAAGATGATATGACTTTTGGTAATGGGATGAATGGGGTTTATTATTGCCCTATGTGGGAAACCGAGATTGATGGAGAATTATTTGGAGAAGTTGAGTACAGAAATCTTATTGAAAACGGGTATCTTCAGCTTATGCTTACCGGAGGTGTTGTGCATATTGTTCTTTTTTTACTGGTTCTGTTGCCCTCTGCTATAAAAGGAATTTTTATGTCTTCAAATCAGTTTGTAAAAGCTTGTGGTATAGTAATTTTTTTACGATTGATAGATATGCTTCTTTATGGAATGCCATCCCTTAGTCTGGCTTATATATTAGTTTGGATATGCGTTGGTGTATGCTATAAAACAAGTATCAGGAGAATGACAAATGATGAGATCAGAAGTGAATTCAAAAAAATTGATTTATTATGAGGGTTCTTTATTTATTGTTTAATCAACAGGGCTCTTTGACAGAATTTAGCAATAATACAAAAATAAGTCTGTCGTGGGTTGATGCAATGTTGGATGAACTGGTAAAATGCGATCGTATTTCTGTTGGCCTTGCAGTGCCGGTTAATAGTAATGATTTTCAAAAAAGTCAGAAAAATGGGATAACCCTATACGGTTTACCAAACCCTGAGAATAAAAGCATCTTTATAAAAGTTTATAAAAGACTGATTCATTCGAGTGAGGATACAAATGCCAATAATTTCATCTCCCGGGCAGTGGCGGATTTCAAACCTGATATCATCCAAATCTTTGGTTCGGAAAACTTTTTTGGCTTAATAGCCAGGGAAGAAACTACACCGGTTGTTATTCATATTCAGGGATATTTACTGGTTTGGCAGGGTAAATGGTTTACTGGTATATCACGATGGAACCAATTCAGGTATGAAAGCCTCAAAAATTTATTAATGATGCGTGGGAGTTTCAATGATTTTGTATACTTTAAAAAAAGGGCCAAAACAGAAGAGACCATTTTAAAGAACTGTAAATATTTTATGGGTCGCACAGATTTTGACAAACGGATCGCAGCATTGTTATCACCGGGTTCAAATTATTTCCATTGTGAAGAATTTATCAGAAAGAATTTCTTCGAGAAGAAATGGGATTTTCCTCTCGGTGATGAAATAAAATGTATTTCTATTATTAAAAGCACCTCTTATAAAGGGATTAACTTATTAATTGAAGCTTTATATGTTCTGAAAAAGTATTCGGACTTATCAATTTCACTTAAAGTTTGCGGTATTTCACAAAATGATGCAATAATTAAAATAATCAAAAAAAAATACAGGAAAGAACTTAGCTCTGTTAAAATTGAGTTTCTTGGTAAAGTTACCTCTGAGGACCTGGTAAACCAGTTATGCAATTCTAATTTTTACCTTCATCCTTCATACATAGAGAATAGCCCGAATAGTGTATGTGAGGCAATGGCATTAGGTATGCCAGTTATTGCAACAAACGTTGGCGGTGTTTCATCTCTGCTAGAAAATGAAATGGAGGGAATTTTAGTGCAGGAGGGAGAACCTTATTCATTGGCTGGAGCCATTGTTGAATTAACCATTAATTATGAAAAAGCAAAGCAACTGGGTCGAAATGCGAGAATAAAAGCCCATAAAAGACATAATCCTGATGACATTTTGAAAAGCCTGCTGAATATCTACGATAAAATAACTTATGAAAATGGGAGAAAAGAATTATCCTAAAATATTAATAATAGGCCAGACATTTAATAAAAGCAGCGGAGGAGGAATAACTATATCCAATCTGTTTAATGGCTGGCCAAAAGACAAACTGGCTGTAGCATCTAATTCTAATTTATATTTTGATTTAGATCTGTCAGTTTGTGAACAATACTACCAGTTGGGGTATAATGGCAAATTACATCCATTCCCTCTCAACCTTTTCCTGCCTAAAATTAAATGTGGAGGTCTTTCTCTTAATAATTTTAAAAATATCGAAGCGGAACATGGTGAAAATGCAATAACGGGTAAGTATAAGAAAATCTATAAACTTTTATCTGAACTCCTGAGATTTTTAGGGATCTATAATATCTTGTATAAATTAAAAATTACTCCTGAATTTAAAGAATGGGTCAACGCTTATAATCCGGATATTATTTATTCTCAGCTTTCCACTTTGGAGCTTATACGATTTGTCTCGGAAATTCGTGAGCGATTTAATAAACCAATAGCTCTTCATATAATGGACGATTGGCCTACCTCAATAAATAAACCGTCCCTTTTTCATAATTACTGGAAACATAAAATTGATCATGAGTTTCGTGAATTAATGGCGAAATCCTCAATTTTAATGAGTATCTGTCAGGCTATGAGTGATGAATATGATGTGCGTTATAAAAAACATTTTGTTCCTTTTCATAATCCGATTGTTGTTGATGACTGGCTCCCTTATTCCAAAACTCAGTGGGAAATCAACGGAGTGTTCAAAATATTATATACCGGTAGAATAGGGAAAGCAAATGGGAAGGCAATATTGTTCATGGCAAATATTATTGATGCAATGAATTCGGAAGAAATTAAAATAAAGCTCGACATATTCACGCCAGATTATAATACAAAGAATGCATATTCAATAAACAACCTGAAAGGAGTTCAAATAAAAACGACTGTACAACACGAAAAAATGCCCTTTCTTCTGGCCAGTTACGATTTACTTTTTTTACCACTCGACTTTGATAAATACGGGATCCGTTTTGCACAATTTTCTATGCCTACTAAAGCCTCAGAATACATGATTTCGGGGACCCCGATATTAGTCTATGCAGATAATCGAACTGCACTGGCAAAATACGCAATAAAGGATAGATGGGCATACGTGGTTACTGATAACAAAAAAGACATATTAATACGTGCCCTGAATGAACTCTATTCTGATCTTACACTTAGAAAGGATCTGGCAGAACGGGCAACAAAAATTGCAATTCAAAACGACGATGCAGAAACCGTAAGGCAAAGATTTCGGGAGAACTTCATTCTGAAATCTGAAAAGGTAGTGGAAGTGAAATATCCTAAAATATTGGTCATAGGTCAGACGTTCAACAAAAATACCGGAGGCGGCATAACTATTTCCAATTTATTCTATGGATGGCCCAAGAAAAATTTAGTTGTAGCTTCCAATGTTAATTTGTATTCTGATTTAGATGTTTCAGTATGTGAACGATATTACCAGTTGGGGTATAATGGTAAATTACACCCATTCCCTCTCAATCTTTTTCTGCCTAAAATAAAGTGTGGTAGTTTTATTCAAAAAAATAACAATAGTGACGGGGCGGACCAGGGAGAAAATGCGACTACCGGGAGATATAAGAAAATCTATAGACTTTTGTCGGAGCTTCTTAGATTTTTAGGTATTTATAATATCCTGTACAAATTAAAAATCACTCCTGATTTTAAAGAATGGCTTAAGTCTTATAATCCCGATATCATTTATTCTCAACTTTCTACATTAGAGCTTATCAGATTTGTTTCAGAAATTCAGGAACTATGCGATAAACCGCTGGTATTGCATATCATGGACGATTGGCCAAACGCTATAAATAAGCCAGAATTGTTATTCTCATACTGGAAAAAGGTTATTGACAGGGAATTCAGAAAATTGCTGGATAAATCATCGGTTTTAATGAGTATATGCGAATCAATGAGTGAAGAATATGAAATAAGATATAATAAAGAGTTTATCCCATTTCATAATCCAATAGAAATTGGGAATTGGTTACCCTACGCAAAAACTGACTGGAATATAAAAGGCAAATTCACTATATTGTATGCCGGACGAATTGGCAGGGGAATAAAAAAATCAATTTTTGATATAGCCAAAGCTGTTCAACACTTCAGTTTGAAAAATGACAATATACAGTTTGAAATACTTACCAACAATTTCTCTGAAATAGATAAATTGGTAAAACATAACGATCATGTAAAATGGTTAAAGCCAATAGAATATTCTGAACTTCCCAAAAAATTCTCAAATGTCGACTTGTTGATTCTTCCGGAAGACTTTGACTCAGCAAGCATAGAATTTTTAAAATATTCCATTCAGACCAAGGTTCCTGAGTATATGATTTCAGGCACTCCTATTCTCGTCTATGCAGATGAACGAACTGCTCTGGCAAAATATGCCATCAGAGATGGCTGGGCATACATTGTCTCTGAAAATAATGAGACCCTTTTAACACAGGCCCTGGAGGAATTATATTCTAATCTTTCACTTAGGAGGGAACTGGCGAATAGAGCCAGGATAGTTGCAATTCAAAACGAAGATGCAAATCTAATCAGAGAAAACTTCCGAAAAAAATTATTATTGAATTAAATCTACACAGATTATGGAAAATTTATTTACTGAAAAATCACTTCTGATCACTGGTGGCACAGGCTCATTTGGAAACGCTGTTTTAAGACGTATTTTAAAAACAGATATTAAAGAAATTCGCATTTTTAGTCGCGATGAAAAAAAACAGGATGACATGCGACAGTATTACAACAGCGCAAAAATAAAGTATTACATTGGTGATGTCAGAAACTATGAAAGCATAAACAGTGCTATGAAAGGAGTTGACTTTGTTTTCCAGGCAGCTGCTTTGAAACAAGTCCCTTCCTGCGAATTTTTTCCGGTTGAAGCAGTTCGGACTAATGTCCTGGGATGTGAAAATGTTCTGAATGCAGCGATGGAAAACAAAGTTAGCCGTGTAATTGTACTGAGTACAGATAAGGCAGTCTACCCGATCAATGCAATGGGAATGTCAAAAGCACTGAGCGAAAAAGTAATGGTTGCAAAGTCTCGGAATCTAGTCGGTACCGGTATGGTATTTTGCGGCACTAGATATGGTAATGTAATGGCTTCAAGAGGTTCTGTGATCCCTCTTTTTATAGACCAGATCAAGAAAGGGAATCCGCTTACAATTACTGATCCTAATATGACAAGGTATATGATGACTCTGGATGATGCTGTTGATCTGGTTATTTTTGCTTTTAAAAACGGTAATCCCGGCGATATATTTGTTCAGAAATCTCCCGCTGCAACCATAGAAGTTCTGGCAAAAGCTTTGCTGGAATTATTTAAAGCAAAGAACCCAATTAAAATTATCGGAACTCGTCACGGTGAAAAGCTATATGAAACACTGGTTAACCGTGAAGAAATGTTAAAAGCTGAAGATTTAGGTAATTTCTTCCGCATTCCTGCAGATACCCGCGACCTGAACTACAACAGGTTTTTTATAGAAGGAGAAGCAAAGATATCGCAAACAGAAGAATATACTTCCCACAATACATCCCGTTTAAACTTAGAAGAAACAAAACAAATGCTTCTGCGGCTTGATTTGATTAAGGAGGAAACAGGTATGAACGCATGAAGGTGCTAGAAATACTATGGTGAATAGAATAGAAAGGTTCAAATAACATTTTAAGAGTTGGATGAATTCTAGGCAGAAAGATGTTTCTATTGAAACTCTCAGAGGGTTTGCAGTACTATTCATGGTTGCAGGGCATATTATAGGAAGCAATTTAACAGGGATGAAAGTCGCAGAAGATTCAGGATGGACTTATTCCTTTTTTTCATTTGAATATTTACGAATGCCCTTGTTTACAGTTATTTCGGGATATGTCTATTCTTTACAACCAGCCGGAAATAGCACTTTTCTGAAATTCATCCAAGGAAAGGGAAGGAGATTATTATTACCTCTTCTTTCCGTTGGCACACTACATTTCTTAATACAGTATTTTGTACCAGGAACAAATAACAAGTTGCCGCTATCTGACATGTGGCAGATTTATATTTTACCCTACGGACATTTTTGGTTCGTACAATCAATATTTCTTATTTTTGTGACAATAGGCCTCATCGATCAGTTTAAATTGATGTTATCATTCAGAAATTGGATCATAATATTTATTTCAGCATCTTTAATCAGAAATTTTATTCCAAATTTTAGCTTTAATCTTTTTAGTATCAATGGGTTCTTTAACCTATTACCCTTTTTTATTCTTGGTTGCGGGATTAAAAGGTTTAATTCTTACTTCACCGGAAAGATAATTATAAGATCAGCACTGGCAGTATTTGTCATTACAGTAATTCTGCAACAATATACATGGTTCACACAATACATTGTTAATGATTATGAATTTGAAATCTTAAGCCTGCTTGAAGCCTGCTCTGGCATTATGCTTTTATTCTATATCAAAAAGAATATTACTATAATGTCAAAAATAGGATATTATGCGTTCGGAATATATTTGTTTCATGTTCTGGGAACTGCCGGTTCAAGAATTATTCTTAAGAAGTATGATGTGGATGAACGCTATATATTATTCACTATGGGACTCATTTTTGGTATTGGTATTCCTATAGTAATTGAATTAATCCTTGAAAAATCAAAAATGTTGCGAAGATTATTCCTTGGACTGAGGTAATTAAATATAGTTATACAGGGTACTTTTAACTCTGAAAATCAAACAGTAAGCACAAATGATAAAAGTTGGTATAACAGGGCAGACAGGCTTTATAGGGACACATCTGTATAACTATCTTAATCTTAAAAAAGATGAAGTTATTACGGTCCCTTTTGAAGACAGATATTTTGAAAATGATAACCAGTTAAGAAAATTTGTTAATGAATGCGATGCTATCGTTCATCTTGCTGCTTTGAACCGTCATGGTGACCCTCAGGTAATTTATGATACAAATATAAGGCTTGTAAAGCAATTGATAAAGGCCCTGGAAGGCCCTGAAAGGCAGATACATGTTCTCTTTTCCTCGTCAACTCAGGAAGAGATGGACAACCTTTACGGTAAATCAAAACATGATGGTCGTCTTCTTTTTGAACAATGGGCAGTACAAAGTAACAACCGGTTCACTGGATTTGTCATACCAAATGTTTTCGGACCGTTCGGTAATCCATTTTACAATTCGGTTGTAGCTACCTTTTGCCATCAGTTAACACATAATGAACATCCTAAAATAGTAATTGATGCTAATCTTCAGCTCATTTATGTAAATGAGCTTGTAGATCAGTTCTATCAGAAAATAATAAGTAGATCTGAAAGTTCGGGACCCTTCAGGTTTAATGTACGGCACACATCTGAAAACAATGTTTCAGAAATACTATTATTACTTGAAAAGTATAAGAAGTTATATTTTGAGGAACATTGTTTCCCTGAATTGAACAGCACATTTGAATTAAATCTATTTAATACATTCAGAAGTTATTTTGATCATTCTAACTATAATCCTGTATATTTGAAAAAGAATGCAGACCAGCGCGGCATTTTTATTGAAGCAATCAAGTCCTTTGTTGGCGGACAATTTTCATTTTCGACCACTGTACCTGGTGTAACCAGAGGTAATCATTATCATACCAGGAAAATAGAACGATTCATTGTGATTAAAGGGAAAGCAACTATTGATCTACGCCGTATTGGGACTACCGTGGTATATCATTTCGAACTTAATGGAGATCAACCATCTTTCGTAGATATGCCGGTGTGGTATACTCACAATATTACAAATGTCGGAGATGAGGAGCTGATTACCCTGTTCTGGATAAATGAATTTTTTAATCCCGATGATCCGGATACATACTTTGAAAACGTATGACCTGAATCTTCACTTTCATAATTTAGCTGTAACATTCAACCTAAACCATGAATTTCGAATATTTTTTCTTTAAGTAATTAAGCCTTTTATGAAAATAGTAGTTACTGGCACTCGAGGTATTCCAAACATCCAGGGAGGAATTGAGACACACTGTGAAGAACTATATCCTCGCCTAAGTCGACTGGGTTTTGATGTAAAATTAGTGAGACGATCCTGGTATATAAGTCCTACTGACAAATTAAAAGAATTTAATGGCGTAAAACTAACTACACTTTATGCACCGCATATAGAGGGCCTTGAAGGTTTTATGCATACCTTCCTGGCTATTATTTGGGCAAAAAGCCAAAATGCTGATATTATTCATCTTCATGCTATTGGCCCGGCTATTATGTCACCATTTGCCAGATTTCTTGGTCTAAAAGTAGTATATACGCATCACGGGTTCGATTACGACCGTGCAAAATGGGGTCGTTTTGCAAAATTTGTTCTTAGAATAGGAGAGAGATTAGGAACTTTCGCTGCTAATGAGGTAATAGTGATCTCTTCGATAATTCAGGAATCATTGATCAAAAAATATAATCGAAAAAATACACATCTGATTTTTAATGGAGTAAATGCACCAGTTTATGTGAAACAGTCAGAATATATAGAAAGCTTAGGCCTTCAACCCCGAATGTATATTATGGCTTTAGGCAGGTTCGTTGAAGAAAAGGGTTTTGATTATTTAATTCGTGCATTTAGTAAAATTAAAAACCAGAATCATCGACTAGTGATTGCAGGAGACAGTGATCATGAAACTGAATATTCAAAACAATTAAAAGAGTTTGCGAAAGCTAATAATGTGGTATTACCGGGCTTCGTCAAAGGCAAAAAGCTACAGGAACTTTTTAGTCATGCAAGGTTATTTGTAATGCCTTCGTTTCACGAAGGATTACCGATCAGTTTGCTTGAAGCTATGAGTTACGATTTGCCTGTATTAGTCAGCGATATACCAGCAAATAAACAGATATCTTTACCTGAAAATAGATTTTTCAAAACTGGTAATGAAGATTCTCTCATAAGAGGTTTAGAGCAACAATTAAATCACAACTTTGAGTTAGTTAAGTACGATTTAACTCCCTATAATTGGGACAATATAGCTCTTCAGACTAAAACTGTATATGAGCAAGTAATGAAATAATTTGCTTCATAAACATTTAAAGTATACTTGAAAAAACTCAAAAAATATTGTTTAATTTTTCTTTTGCGAGCATTTATGAATTCCAAAACTTCGGTAGAGCAAAATCCAACACCTAAAATTTTAAACTCAAAGCTTTAAAAATGAGCAAACTTAAATTAATGACATTCATCGGAACCAGACCAGAAATAATACGCCTTTCACGGACTATGGTCAGATTGGATGAATTTCTGAATCAGGTCATTGTGCATACAGGTCAGAATTATGACTATGAACTTAATGAAGTTTTCTTTAAAGAACTGGAACTCAGAAAACCTGATTATTTTTTAGAGGTTGATACATCATCACTGGAAGGTTCAGTCGGAGACATAATAAGAAAATCAGGTGAAGTGCTAAGGAAGGAAAACCCCGATGCTGTCCTGGTCCTGGGAGATACTAATTCTTGCCTGGCAGCTTACATGGCAAAACGGCTGCATATCCCCGTGTTCCATATGGAGGCTGGAAACAGGTGCTTTGATTTAAATGTTCCGGAAGAAGTTAATCGAAGGATCATCGATCATATAGCAGATTTCAACCTTGTGTATACCGAACATACCCGCCGGCATGTTATCTCGGAAGGGTTACCACATAGAAGGATTTATCTAACCGGCAGCCCTATGAGAGAGGTACTCGATTACTATATGCCAAAAATTAAGAAATCCAAAGCTCTTGAAAGTTTATCGCTGAAAGCCACAGGCTATTTTCTTGTGTCCACTCACAGGGAAGAGAATGTTGATAATCCGGAAAACCTGTCCAGAATCTTGAACATATTAAACCAACTTGCTGTAGATTACAATCTGCCTGTTATAGTTTCTACGCATCCGCGGACAAGAAAGAAAATAGAAATGCTTAAAAGCATTTAAATGAACTCCAAGATCAGATTTCTTAAACCCTTTGGATTTCTTGATTATGTTTATCTTCAAATGAATGCATTGTGTGTTTTGTCCGATTCCTGTACAATAAGTGAAGAATCATCGATGTTGAATTTTCCTGCCATTTCATTACGCCAATCCATGGAAAGACCTGAAGCTCAGGATGCCGGTACAATAATCCTGACTGGTTTTGATCCTCAGGTTGTTTTAGAAAGTATCAAGATGCCGATAAAGGAATTTAAAATGACTAGTGGATATAAACAAATCGCCGGTGATTATACCATTGAAAACACTTCCTGGAGGGTTTTAAAATTGATATCAGGCAATGCAAAATTGAGCAATTTGTGGGAAGGGATAAAGAGGATCAATTAGTAAGGTCCTCTTTTTCTGCTATTTAAATATACCTGAAATCTGATGAAAGAGATATTCATAATAAGCACAATGCAAATACTTAACGGCAGGACTGCCGGTTCACAAAGAGTTTTAAAAATAGCAAAATCTTTGTCCTTAGGAGATACTAA
Source organism: Bacteroidales bacterium (assembly GCA_003141415.1). GTDB lineage: Bacteria > Bacteroidota > Bacteroidia > Bacteroidales > VadinHA17 > LD21. The sequence continues at coordinate 98,606 of PLLX01000164.1, read as the reverse complement.
TGTTTTTATATGTTCATTTACTGAAATCAGTAAAGGTCCTTTTATTAAGTCTGTTTTATACCCCAATATTTTTCATCTTACGACCAAAAACAATGGAAGAAGTTCAATTTTTCATTTATTCTATTTTATTTTTTCTTTAAACAGGTTCATCAAAGCAAGAAAATCCAATTCAGTCATCTATTTATATCCGACAAGTAAGATCATTCACGATTTTATCTACCTGATTTATTTCAAATTAATTCAGAAATATAAATTCTTTTGCGAGATAAATGAACTAAGGTCAACAAATCTATATACCAAAACCCCTCCGGCAAATGATTTGAAGAAAGTACTTTTTTATATAAAATTTCCTTTCATTTTTTTAATCTACAAGGTAAGTGAAGTCCAGATCTTCTTTTATGATGGAGTGATTGTAATATCAACAAGTCTGGAAAAATACCTTTCACGGTATACAAAAAAAAAAATAAGAATTCCTATTTTATGTGATATCTCAAATTCGATTAACTTCAAACAATTACCTTATAACAGGAATGAACCCTTTAAGATCTGTTTTTCAGGAACCATTTCAACAAGGAAAGAAGGATTCAATCTTTTGTTTGAAGCCATGAAGAAAGTCAATCAGAAAAAAAATGTAGAGCTCCATATGTATGGATTTATTTCTGAAGGTGATAATAAAGAAATAAACCATTTAATTGAGAAACACCATTTACAGGGAAAGATATTTTATCATGGCCATTTCGATCCTGAGGATCTGCCGGTGGAATTTTTAAAATATAATTTGTTAATTCTTCCACGCCCTTCAACCAGGCAGAATAAATATGGTTTTTCAACTAAACTTTCAGAGTATATGGTTTCAGGAATTCCTGTCCTCGTAACTGATGTCAGTGATAACAGATTATTCATTAAGGATGGCCATAATGGATATATAATCCCTCCCGGATCTCTATCAGAAATGACGACTAAAATTAATGAGATTATTGATAATTATAATTTCGATAATTCAATTGTAAGCAATGCTTACGCAACCTCAAAGAATGAATTTGATTATAAACTTTATACTCAAAAACTGATAAATTTTTTTTTCAATGAAACTATTCCCTTTAATTAAGAGAACCCTTTTCGAAATATCACTTTTAACTTCTGATGAATATGGATCACATAAGATTTACAGTAAGTTTTCAGGCGTGAGTTTCGGAAGAAATGTCAGAATAGTCGGGAGGATTGATTTTGGCAGTGAACCATATTTAATAACTATCGGTAATAATGTGACAATTACAAGCGGTGTGCGGTTTATAACACATGATGGAGGTGTAGGGATTTTCAGAAAAGAATTTCCCGGTATTAATGTTTTTGGTAAGATAACAATCGGCAATAGTGTGTTCATAGGCAATAATTCAATCATATTGCCAGATATTACAGTCGGAAACAATGTTGTGATTGGTGCGGCGAGTGTAGTGACAAAAAATATTCCGGATAATGTTGTAGTGGTTGGTATACCTGCTAAAATTATCCGAACAATCGATGAATATAAGATTAACTCCATCAAGAAAGCCATTTTCATAACAGAAAGAAATCCCGAGAAAAGAAAGAAACTGATACTGGAGGCTTTGAATAAGTAATGCTTCACGAAAATCATAATTCCTAGTGATATAATTCGATGAAATACAGTCATCTTCCTTCGAGGATGCCAGGGTTTATAAAAAACTTTTTTACCCAGGGTAATCAGCAAGTATAAATGCCAAAAAGAATATTCTGTTTATCGCAATTATAAGAGGTTGCAGCATCGCTGTAAGTCTACTGATAGTTCCAATCACCATCCATTATGTTAATTCCTACCCGATACGAAATATGGCTTACATTAAGTTCAATAGTAGGCTGGTTTAGTTTTTTTGATGTAGGTTTGGGTCATGGTCTACGAAATAAATTTGCTCCTTCCCTAAAGTATGTTAAGTTTCATTATGCGCGGGACCTAATGACCCTGGGAATTAAATTCTTCATAATACAAATGGCAGGAGTGATTTTATATCAGACAAATAATATAATAATTGCACAACTATTTGGACCCGTATAGGTTACTTCCTTTAATGTTGCCTATAAATACTTCAGCATTATTACAATGATCTTGAGCATAATTATGATGCCTTTCTGGAGTGCTACTACTGAAGCATGGATAAAAAAAGATTATTGGTGGATTAAAAATACTGTAAATAAGCTTATTATGGTTTGGGCACTTATCGGGATTATCACCGTGGTAATGCTGATTTTCTCGATTTTTATTTACAAAACGTGGGTGGGCAAAGAAATTAAAGTGCCCATTAGTATTTCAGTAGTTATTGCATTTTATGTTATTATTAATGGCTGGTACAATCTTTTTTCACAATTTTTGAATGGAGTAGGAAAAATAAAGCTGCAATTATATACCAGTATATTTGCAGCGTTAATAAATATTCCGATGGCAATTTTGTTAGGGAAGCATCTGGGAATCTATGGAGTCATATTATCTACTTGTTTATTAGGCGTGGTAAATGCATCTGGTCGCCTATACAGTACCGGAAAATACTGAATAACAGAGCAGTTGGTATTTGGAATCAGTAACCTGAACCCTTCTGTCGAAAACTAACCCATAATTAATAAATGAATCCTATACTAATCTTTTGTAAAACACTAACAAAAGGAGGAGCTGAAAAACAAGCATTAATTCTTTCAAAACAGTTAGCAGATAAGGGGAAAGAAATTATTTTAGTTAACTGGAGTGGCGATAAAATTGATAAGTCAAACTCCGACTATATTCAGGACAATGCGATAAGATATATAGGATTATTTGGGAATATCATAATGAAATTTATTCATTTCCAAAAGGTTATAAAAAATGAAAAAATTTCAATAATCATATCTTACCTTACCTTACCTAATTGTGTTGCAGGTATTAGTAAATTATTCAACAGAAAGCTTAAAACCATCGGAGGAATAAGAACTGAAAAGTTCCCTTTTTACAAATTCCTATCTGAAAAGATAGTTCATAATTACCTTAATGATGTTACTGTCTTTAATAATTATTCTGCAAAGATTAAATTTACAAAGATGGGTTTCAACCCTAGGAAAATATGTGTAATTCATAATGCAATTAGTGTTCCGGAACTATATAAGAGCAATGGAAATAAAAATGGGATAAATATTATTACAGTAGCACGTTTTGTGAGGTCAAAAGATTTTCCAACTGCACTAAATTCTTTTAAGCTTCTGATAGAAAAGAACAGAGTTGATAGATTTAAATACTATGTTGTCGGATATGGTCCAATGGAAAATGAAATAAAATTACTGGTAAGACAACTTAATCTGAATGAGGAGGTTGAAATTTTGATTAATCCTCCGAATATTTATGATATTCTTAAAACCTGCGACATTTATCTCAGCACATCTCTTTTTGAGGGACTTTCAAACTCTATTATGGAGGCAATGGTCGCAGGATTACCGGTTATTGCAACTGAAGTCGGAGATAACGGGTATTTAATTAAAAATAGATATAATGGATTTCTCGTTCCATGTCGTGATGTTAATTCTATTGTAGAGAAATTAGAATACTTAGCTAACTTTGATAACACAAGAAAAGAATTTGGTAACAACAGTTATAGAATTATAAAAAATGAATTTTCTGTAGAGAAAATGACGGAGAATTACTTAAAATTATTTTCAGATATGTCCCTTTCGGGAAACTAAATAAAAGATCCAGCCAGAATCCAACGAATTGTATAATATAATATTTATTTAGTTTAAAAATTTTTGTATAAGGGACACGCGGCTTTCCCGATATTAGCTATCATAGAAAAATTGTATATCAACAAGTACTAAAATAGCAGTAATCAAATTTTTATTAAGAATATGAGCTACCAAAGTTGGGTGGGGACAAAAATAAAAACTAAAACTTTTTTGATCAGGCACACAAAAATAATCTTTGGAATCATACCCTGGGTTTTATTGATTATTTGTCTTTCAATTGGAACTTTCATAGCACTTGGATATTTTTCTGCTTCAAAACCGGTATCATATTTACCTGAAATTCATTCGGTTGATTTAAAACCAAATCATAAAGGATTAAAATCGATCGCACTCAAATGCTCCGGGTATACTTGTTTGGTACAGGGCGATGGGAGGATTATGGTAAAATCAGTTGAAGGAGACACTATCCTGTCGAACCTTACATATTATGCCGATTATGAAGGTATTGGCGAAAAATGGGGGTTGAATAACATGACAGCTAAATTAATGAATGACAGCATAATATCAATTGCAGGTGAGGGGCAATCAGGCGTATATGTAACGCTTGCAATGACGGTTCATAAGGATAAACCAAAATTGGATATTAGTATTAATACCCTTTATATGGGAACTATTACTGTTAGCCGCGAGTCGGTGGTGGCATCATTTGGTGTTTCCGTATCTGAGGTTTACCTGAAAAACAGGCAGGTTGATTTTGGATCCTTTTCTCCGGAATACTGGCTTCAGAAACAGGGTTTGCGTTTCGGCAATGGTTTGAGATCAGCAATGATTTATCATACACCTAATGTCTCATCTTTGCAATTAGATACAAGGAAAAACCTGCTATTTGTAAATCTTGACTATTATCTTGATCATCCTTTCATAAATATACCATATCAGAAAGGAGGGGGAGGCAAATGGGTTGATCTTTCGAAGGCAAAGTACATTGCCGGGGATGTTAGAAAAAACAATTTTTCCATCTATTTTGGGGGTATCCCTAAGATTACACCAAGATTTATGCTGGTTCCAAACGGATATCTTGCAGGTTATATATTTACTGAACATGCTGATGGTGGCTCAATTAAAACCCATAGGGCAGCCTATTTCGGTTCCGAAGATATTTCAGACATTAATAATGCAACAGGCGGTTTTGCAGGACATAAGATTCCTGTCACGAAGAGTGTTTTCTATGCTGATCCTGATACTGCGGTATATAGTTCAATTCGTGATGATCCTGATTTTCCGCAATTTCTGGATTTCCTGGATCAGCTAAATGCAACGGGTCTTTATGATATATGCTTACATACTCCCGAAAACTTAAACTCAAATCATGAAGTGTTGGAGGAGTCTATCAAATTCATGAAGAACAGGTTTGACACAAAGTCATGGATTGACCATGGAATGTACAGTGGTCAAATTAATCGGGAAGCTATTGTTGCTGACGGATTAAATTCAAATTCCGCGTTTTATTCCGCTGATTTATGGGAAAAATACGGAACTTGTTATTTTTGGAGTCCGGCGGTTGAGATGATCAGAAATTATTCACTTAAAGAAAAAATAAAGAAACTGAAATTATTTGACGTTTCTGTAAACCTTTGGAAACGCTATCTTTCACCGGATGAACTACAGAAGATCAGTTTTTATACAGCATTCAAAGAAATGATCACATTTTATGTTTACAATGGAGAATTGAACTCACTAAAAACATATAAGGGAAATTCTTATCCTACTCCGCTCGCATGGCAGCATTTTACTAGAACCAGAGACTTCTATTCATGGGTAACCGATTACGAGAAGATCTACAGCAATTTATCGGATAGGAAAGTTAATATTGAAAAGAAATTACTTGACAATCTGATATCAGACTGGGGTGTTTTCTTTAACCATGGTTATTTTGTTCGGAATACCAAAGATGACGTTTTGAGCCTGCAAGACGGGAAAATAGTAATCAATCCATATTTTGACAAAATTCTTGAAATGATGGCTCAGATGCGGGATAAAGGTGACCTGTGCATTACGACAATTAAGGATCTGTTGGATTACTGGATTCTAACCGATAAAATATCATTTGATTACATGCCGGATGGGACAATCTTTGTTAATAATGCTAATAAACAATCTGTTAAAGGACTATCTCTTGTTGTCATGGGTAAAACTGTCACTGTAGATGGTGAAACTCCAAAATTAAGACAAGAGGGAGATAATACTATCTTCTGGTTTGATATTCCAGCCAATCAGAGAGTCCGGATTCAGGTTGAACAATAGTTAATGTTAGCCTATTTCAGTAATTTTGATAGCGACTTTCATTGTGAGAATGTATATGAATAGCTTTAATAAGTCAAACGATACAAAAGATATTCGAGTTGTCTTTTTACATCATAGTACCGGACAAAATATCTGGAATGGCAACCGGTCGACCCTTATCTCAAAAATTATTGAAAAAGCAAGTCATAGATTATCATATAAATTCCATAAGATGGCAGCTCTGCCTGAATTATTTCAGAAGTACAATAAAGATTTTAATACAAACCATAAAATCACTGAGTTGACTTTTCCGAAAAGCTCTCCTTATGGCTGGCATAATTATCCTTATGATTATTATAATATCTGGGTGAAGAATGGCGGGAATAATTCCTTTATGGAAGAACCATCTCTGGAAATGCTGACCAGGAAATATAAGGTAATCATATTTAAACATTGTTTCCCGGTGAGCAATATTCAATCTGACAAAGACTTTAGCGATATAAATTCGGATTATAAATCAATCGGTAACTATAAACTACAATATCTTGCTTTGAGAGATAAGTTATGCGAATTTCCCGATACAAAATTTATTTTGTTTACCGGTGCTGCCCGCGTTAAATCTCAATTATCAGAGGATGAGGCTAAAAGAGCAAAAGATTTTTTTGACTGGGTTGTAAAAGAGTGGGATCGTCCGGATGATAATATTTATATCTGGGACTTTTATAATCTACAAACAGGGGGAGGTATTTATTTAAAAGCTGAGAATGCTTTTTCTGCAGGAAATTCTCATCCAAATGAAATTTTTTCCGGTTATGCCGCAGAATTATTGTTTAATAGAATTATTGATGTAATAAATACAAATGGTTCTGAAACGACTTTAACCGGTGAACATAAACCGGAGAATGTATAATTTCCTTATTATATTTCAGGAATATTTAATGAAAGTATTAATCTAATCTCAACTATCGTGAATAATAACTTTGATATAATCGGCTGGTTTTTTGAGCGGATATTCAGATACGGGAATAAATGCAACATTTTTCTTTTTAATTCACTGATACATCTTGGTTGCCGTATTAAAGGAGTTAAAATAGGTAAGGAAGTGATTTTCAATGGATTTCCAGAAATACGCAGATTCGAGAATTCTGATATTGTTATAGGTGATTGCTGTAGATTTAACTCTGCAAAGAATTCTGTTCGTGTCGGTTTGCAAAAGCGATGTACCTTTGTTACATTAAGGAAAAAATCCGAAATTATAATTGGTAATAATTCCGGTGGATCGGGAATTACATTGCTTGCTGCCATAAAAATTAAAATAGGCAATAATGTTATGATCGGTGCGCACAGTATGATTATAGACAATGATTTTCACCATGCTGATCCGGATAAAAGACATGATATGGTTGATATTCCTGCAAGACCAATAACAATTGAGGATAATGTTTTCATTGGAACTAACTGTATGATTTTAAAAGGTATTACAATAGGTGAAAATGCTGTTATTGGCGCTAATAGTGTAGTAATTAGTAGCATTCCTAAAAATGCAATCGCAATAGGAAATCCCTGTAAAGTAGTCATAATTAAAAGTTGGAATTTGTCTCCTAAATAATCTTTTTAAGATAAAATGATACCAGAACTCGATTTTTTGAATTCTGATAATTCCAGCCAAAAATTATAGTATAATGAACCAGGTAAGGAAATTGAAAATCGGCCTTGTTTTTACATTAGATTATGAGATCCATGGAAACGGAAGCGGCGAATTTGAAAATTGGGCCTATTTTCCTACTGCTAAGATGCTTAATGTATTTGAAGTCTATGGTGCTAAATTAACAATAATGGCTGAAATGGGTCATTATTGGGCAATGAAAAGATATAAGGAACAATTCGTAAGGGATATCGATTTATTTGAATCCCAGCTTAAAGATGCAGTTAGAAGAGGACATGATGTCCAGCTGCATTTTCATCCTCAGTGGATTGACGCAAAATTTGAAGATGGGAGCTGGCGGCTGGATTTTTCACGCAAAACTATAGAACGATTATGTCATAACTACGATGAAGCATATTTCTACTTAAAAAAAGGGAAAGATGACCTTCAAAATCTTCTTACCCCTGTTAATCCTGATTACCAGTGTATTTGTTTCAGGGCTGGTTTCCTGCAGATGCAACCTTCAGAAAATATGATGAAAGCATTAACAGACGCCGGTTTTCTTTCAGATTCATCTGTATCAAAAGGAATGAAAAATGATGATAGCTTAAGATTATTAGATTATACCTCCGCAAGTTCAAAATACCGGCCCTGGAAAGCATCCAACACTGAAATATGCGATAGAGATGAAACATCAAAAATATACGAATTTCCCTTATTGTCAGACAGTAAAGGGTTTTTAAACAAAATAACTAATAAATTATCAAACCTGAAGAAGGAAAAAAATATTAATGACATTATATCAGGTTTCATGGGCGTCTATGGAAAAGGGATGATGCCAACATATCGGCCAGCAAATACTTTAAGTAAGTTAAAAAGTATGCTGAGCCAAAGATGGTACTATGCCGATTTTTGTCAGAGGGACCATTCTGAGTTAACCCGATATATGAAAATGGTTATTTCAGATTGTAAAAAAAATAATGATTATAATTTTGTTCCTGTTGTTATGATCGGCCATTCGAAAGATTTTTTTTTCGCCAACAATCTGTCACTGTTTTTTAAGTCATGTCAAAAAATTGAGGAAGTGGAATTCATTAGTTATTCTGAGGCAGTAAAAAAATTTGACGGGAAATAATGAAAAGTCAAGTGCAATTAGATAGCGGTGTAAATCATTCAGAATTCATTTATTCTGATGGGAAGCTCATATTTTTCAGAAATTCTATATTAAAAAGAAGGATTAAACTTGTCCAACTGGCTGATATTATCATTAATGATATGAAAATCACCAGAAATGATATTGTGATGGTTCATGCATCTTTAGATAATATTAATCTGGTTGATTTTAAACCGGAGGATTTAATTTATTTATTGAAGATGATTATCGGTATCGGAGGAACTCTTTTAATGCCTGCATTTCAAGAAACACAAAACAAGGTTCCTGTTTCAAAACTCCCTCATGCTATTTGTAAAGGTTTCAGTCGATACGAACTCATTAATGAATTATTCAGCCAGATGCCTGATACAATTCTAAGTCCTTGTCCGGCTGGAACATTGGCTGTCTGGGGTAGAATGGCAAAAAATATTTCTGAGGAAAATAATATTATTGAAAAAGAAAATGACAAGGATAACTTCTTTGGTAAATTGTGTCAGATGAATGCTAAAATTATCGGAATTGGAACTCCGGTGTCTGACTTAACATTATTTTATACAGAAGGAGGATCTAAAATTTTCGATGAATATGAGCTAAAAGTATTTAAGAAAAGAGGAATTCCGTTTTTTTTGGGGAATTCAGAAAAGGTTTATAAAAAGACAATAGTAGTGTAATGTATCAGAAGAATTAATAATTAGTCTTATCTCAACGACTAAAAGAAAACACGCCGATTAAGGCTAATAACAAGCAAAAATCTGGGTGTTTTTTTAATTAAATCAAACTCTAGTGCTAACGGCGGTACTCTGAAAGTAATAATTTCCGTTTATAGAAGGCTTTTCACCTCAACATTAAGACTGTGAGTAAACAGGTTTAGCTTTTTGAGCTAAGATTACTCTTGTATTGCCTGAATCATCAGACACGGATTCAATTTGTTGATACAACTGTGACCTTTCACAAAGTTGTGCAATAAAGCTGCCTTGTCCTGCCCCAACTTCAAAAATCAACCAGCCATCGATTGTTAAATACTTAGGTGCTTCTGAAATTAATTTTTGAATTATTTTTATACCAAGCATTCCACCATCAAATGCAAGGACCGGCTCATTAGATGCAATTTCTGAATCCATTTTTTGGACTTTTGAACTTAGTATATAAGGAGGATTGCAGATAATGAGGTCAGTTTTTTCATAATACTCATCGGTTTCAAATACAGATAATAAATCTCCTTGTTTGACTTGTACACGCTGGTTTAAATTCAATAAATTAATATTATCCTGGGTGAGTTCAACAGCTTCCTGTGAAATATCTGTCGCGAAAACATGGCAATTTGTATTGTAATGGGCAATGGCGACACCCAGATTTCCTGATCCACAACAAACATCTATAACATTTATTTTACCCCTTGATTTGACAATTCTGTTGGATAGCTCTAAGGCTTTCCTGCCTAATAATTCAGTTTCTTTCCGTGGGATTAATGCTCTCTTATCGGAAAGCAATTCAATCCCCATGAAATTTTGCCGTTTTGTTATATGCGCAAGCGGAGTATTATTGAGTCTGATTTCTATTAATTGATGTAAATTCTTTATCTGCTTATCTGTAAGATCAGGTATTGACAATTTACGGGCACCTTCTGCTGAAACCGGAAATCCAGCAGCAGTGAACCACAACGCTTTTAATGTTGTTTCAATTGTCTCCTCAGGTTTATCTTCCAGCAGATGAAGTCTGTTTTTTAAATCATTGCTAATACTCTTAAATAGTTCTGATTTATTCATTTTCCAGATACATTTTTTTAAGTTCTTTTTTATCGATCTTACTATTGGAACTCTTAGGCATTTCATCTAAGAAAATTATACGCTGGGGAACCATGAATAACTCCAACCTTGACATGCATTCTTTTTGTATTTCCTTTTCTCCTATTTGTAACTTGCCATGTGTTGTAACATAGGCAATAATTGATTCTCCCATTATCTCATCAGGAATACCAATAACTGCAACTTCTTTAATCCCCTCAATTTTATAAATGATATTTTCAATTTCTGCCGGACTGACTTTTTCTCCTCTGGTTTTAATTATGTCATCTGTTCTGCCGAGGAAATATAAAAACCCTTCATCATCCATTTTAAACCAGTCATTTGAGCATAAGATTATTTCACCTGGCAGTTTACCTGGCCTGAGCATTTCCTTACTAAGCTCTTCTTTATGCCAATAGCCCAACATAACATGAGGGCCACGGATATGCAAGATGCCCTTTTCGCCTGGTGATACAGGGTTCCCTTCGGGGGATAATAAAAAGACCTCGGTTCCTGGTATAGCTTTTCCAACTGAATCAGGTTTTATATCAACTAATTCAGGTTCCAGATAACACACTCTTTTACATTCTGTTAATCCGTACATTTTAAAGATTAACGCTTCGGGGAATATTTTCTTAAGATCTGGGATGAATTCAACAGGTAGGGCAGCAGCTGTATTTGTTACTTTCTTAATGCAATCAAATGATAGCCCAGTCTTCTTATTTGCAGCAATCATCATGGCATAAATTGTTGGTACACCGGGAAAAACTGTCGGTTTGAACAGATCAATTTGTTTATAGACAGATGTTTGAAAAGTAAATGATTGCTCAACAATCAGAGAACCTCCGATTGTAATTGCCATAAGAAGTTGATATAATCCATAGTCAAATGCGAGTGGCAATAACAATATTATACGGTCCTCCTCTGATAACCTCAGATATTCAACAAGGCTCCACGAAGTAAAGACCATTGATTGATGTGTCATCATCACTCCTTTGGGAAAGCCTGTGCTGCCGGAAGTATATATTAACGCAGCGAGATCATTCGGGATGATCTCTGGTAAAATGATTACAGGATTATTCTCAGTGATTATATTTTCAAAATCCTCGAGTTTTAAACCTGGAATCCTGGTTATTCTGTTATTGTCTCCGGTAATTATTACTTCATGTATATCAGTTGAACCTACTAATGCCTGCGATAGCTCATTACTTAAGATGCTTTCTGAAATCAATATTTTAGCACCGCTGTCGTTTAGTATGTACTGTAGCTTATCGGCTCTTGTCTGAGGATTAATTACCAGAAATGCCGCACCAGCCATGCTTATGCCGTAAATCGAAACTATACTTTGCCAGGAGTTGTTCATATAAACAGCAACCCTGTCACCTTTCTTTATTCCTGCAAATACTAAATGTTCTGCCAGCTTTTCTGAGCTTTCTTTAAGACTGGAATATGTATATTCCTTTGTTTTAATGATGATAGCAGTTTTTGAGGGATGTTCACGGGCAGAGAACGTCAATGCCTCACCTAGTATACGCTGTGGTATCTTAATCATCTTCAGTATAAAAGATTAAAAGCTTAGGGGTGGCATCCTCAGATATTCGGTAGTTTTTATTTTACGTTCAAAACCGCCAAATACTTTTTCTACTTCATCAGCGGTTCTACCCATAACATTTCCAACTTCCAGTGGGTCATAATTATTTTTAAAAGCATACCATAACAGGTCCATTTGCTGAAATGGCAGTTGGAAGAAAAACTCCTCCTGGGTTTGTTCAGCCGAATATGTGTCGGAGGTAGGAGTGCGATCAATAATTTCGCCTGGGATACCCAGGTAGTGAGCCAATTGATATACCTGCGTTTTGTAAAGATGGGCAATAGGCATAACGTCGGCGCCGCCATCCCCGTTTTTGACAAAGAATCCCTGCTCAACTTCATGCTTATTTGGTGTACCTATAACTGCATAATGAAGTCGCTCAGCATGATAGTAAAGCATAGACATCCTGCATCGCTGTTTGAAATTAGAAGCAGCTTCGATTTGTCTTAGTTCATTGGGTGGTATTCGTTTTGATTGCTCGTTACCTTTATTATCGATAATTGTAAGCGAAAAAAGCGGTGGAAGGTTGGTATAAAGACCGGAGCTACTGATTCCAATTTTCATTTTGTAATGATTTGGATCATATTCCGGTAAAACTTTCTTGACAGCCTCATCACGACGCTCATAGCATCCGAATCCCTGCAATGCTCCTGTAATATTTTCAGTAATAGCTTTTACACCAAATTTATCAGCTAGTTTTTGTGCAAATTTGGCGCTGTCGCCACTCGAATCCTGTTCCGGTAACATAATACCCAGTAAATTTTCCGTTCCAAGGGCTTTGGCAGCAAGAGCCATGGAAACAGAGGAATCAATACCTCCTGAAATGCCAATCACTCCTCCAATACGGTGCAGGCGATGCAAAACGTTTTCCTGGATGCCGGCAATTATTCTTTCACATTCTGCACCTATATTATCAATAACGAGGATATCCTTAGTGAATGGCCGTTTATCTTTATTTTTCATAATTGATTTAAGATTAATCAGGAGTATATTGGATTTTGTTCATTAATGATACGGCAGTTATTTAACTGTGGGATAGCAGGTCTGAAATTATCTCTTAAAATATACTGATGATAAATAAGTTGAGAGGAAATAATTCCGCAAAGGGCCATATTTTCCATCTCAGTGACCAGTTCTCCATTAGAAATCTTATTAAGTAATTTGTGAACTGCATTATAAGAGAACATTCCGGTTTTATTAATATCCTGATCAGAAAGCAGATCCATGACATATTCCCTTGCAGGTGATGATAAAAAGCTGCCTGCAATTGGTGCTCTGTAAGCTTGTTTGGGTCTTTTCAAAACACTTTCAGGCAAACGCTTATTCATCATACGCTTTAGTATGAACTTCTCATTAAGTCCGTGCATCTTATAATCAGGGGGTAGTTTGGCAGCAAATTCCATCACCCGATAATCAAGGAAAGGATAGCGTCCTTCAACTGAATTTGCCATACCAACCCGATCACCCTGAGATGATAATAGGTAACTCGACATAAAGATTGAGGATTCAAGCCATTGCGATTTGTTTAACCTGTCGTACTGATCAAATCCTCGTGGAAGCATCCTTTTTACCTCTTCATATTGATCAAAACCATTAAGATTGGATTTCAACTCCTCAGAGAAAAAGTTCTGGATACTTGATGTGTTTCTCCATCTCAATATATGTGAGTAGAAAGGGGAGTTGGTATCCTGCAGCTGATATCCAAAAAAGAACTTAAGCATACTCTTGTTCTTTCCCTGGAATTGAGCAAGATAGGGATATAGTTTTTGTAAAAGAAGAGGTCTGTATTTTGAATTAGGTTGACGTGACCAGAATTCCCGGATGATTCCTTCTTTAAATATATCATATCCGGCCAGCATTTCGTCAGCACCTTCCCCGGTTATTACTACCTTAATATTGTTTTCTCTTACCTTTTTGGACAAACAGAACATAGGTACAGGTGCAGTACGTAAAATCGGTATTTCTGAATGCCATATCACCTGAGGGAAATAATTGCCAATATCCTGCCGGGTACATGTAAATGCGGTATGCCGTGTTCCAAGGTATTTTGAAACTTCCTGCTGATAAGGTGTTTCATCAAACTCCCCGTCTTCGAAACCTATTGAGAAGGTTTGAAGTGTTTCGGGTGCCACTTTTTTAATAAGTGCTGTGGTAGCACTCGAATCTAGTCCGCCACTAAGATAAGCTGCTACTTGCACGTCGGCTCTGAGCCTAATCCTTACCGCGTCTGTTAATAGTTTTTCAAGTTCTTCAGCAGCTTCATTTATTGTTCCTTTAAAAAAAGCATCTTTTTCAACAGGAAATTTGAGTGACCAGAATGATTGAATCACTGTTTTTCCGTGAGATATTTTCATAGAGTGACCAGGCGCCAGTTCAAAGATGCGTTTAAAGATTGTTCTTGGTGTAATAGTGGACCAAAACGTGAAAACCTGGGACATTGAAACCGGGTCAATTTCAGGTTTTACATCCGGGTGTTCAAAAAGTGTTTTAATCTCCGATCCAAAAAGAAAGGTATTGTTCTCTGTCTGAGTATAGAAAAGGGGTCGAATGCCAACCCTGTCGCGGGCGAGAAACAATTCCTTCTCTTCATTGTTCCAGATAGCAAAAACAAATTGCCCATTTAACCTGTTAAGGCAATCCGGTCCATACTCCAGGTAAACATTCAGCAAAACTTCTGTATCACATTCAGTTCTGAAAGAGTATCCAAGATGAATTAAATCGGCTTTCAGTTCAATATAATTGAAAATTTCTCCGTTAAATACAATCCAGTATTTACCATCTTCTGATGATAGTGGTTGCTGCCCGGTTTGAATATCTATAATACTTAGACGAACACTGCCCAGGGCGGCATTATTATTGATGTATATGCCACTTTCATCGGGTCCCCTATATTGTATGCGCGCTAGCATTCTCGTCAACAGGGCTTCGGGATTGCGCAAAGTTTCCGCACTATTATAAATTCCTACTATTCCGCACATCTTTGTTGGGTTAAGGAAGTAGAATTATATTCTACTGTTTTGTTTTTTTCCTGAGTATATAAGAAGTTATTGCATTGATTGATTCAAAATTTTCTTCTATGAGGTCCGAATCACTTGTCTTTAATGCAAATTCTTCTTCTATGAATGTGATTAGCATTATAAATCCCATTGAATCAAAGTACCCCTCTTTAAAAATTAAGGAATCGTCCTGAATTTTATGTTTTTCAGCAAACGTATGTTCTAAAACATATTCATTAACCTTTTGTTTGATTGTCAAAACTTCTTGCTCCATATATAAGATTATAAAAAATTAGATAGACAAATGGGGAAACAGTTTAAATATTATTATTCTTTGTGATAATAGCTGTTATAAGCTCCGATCTGGCTTCTCTTCAGATCAAGATCATTAAACACAACATCGTAATTGGCAAATTTATTTGACTGTAAATTATTAATGACCTCAATAAATACATCTTTACGAGTATAATTATTTCTGCATACCATAAGGATCTGTGATGCATGTTTCATCATCTGGAACGCATCGGCTACAATACCGGCTGGTGTTGTGTCAAGAATTATATAATCAAATTTGCTTTTAAGAGTTGTTATCAGGTCATCAAGAATTCCTGACTCCATAAGTTCAGACGGATTCGGTAATTGCGGGCCCGCGGGTATAAATGAAAGATTTGGGACGAAGGTCTTCTTAATGATCTCATCTTTGTTAGCCTGCTTAGCCATATAAACTGAAAGCCCAGTTGAATTGGCTTCTTTGAACTTTAAATGTAGCGTCGGTCTGCGTAAGTCGCAATCCAGTATAATTGTTTTATGGCCTACAGATGCTATTGAGGCTGCCAGGTTAAAAGCGATGAAACTTTTTCCTTCACGCGGTTGGGCGGAGGTAACCAATATTACTTTTGATGCTTCCGATCTAAGCCTAAGGAAAACACTACTACGCAGGTTTCTGAATGATTCTGCAATCGAAGAATCTGGAAAATCAGGAACAACAGCTTCGGTTTTAGTTAAGTTACTATAAATTATTCCAAAAACATTTCGGTCCATCAGACGCTGGACATCTGAAACGGAGGTTATCTTTTCGTTAAAGTATTTTTTTAATATAATGAAAAGTGTCGGACCCATAAAAGCAAGAAAGATCGCTGCTAAGTAGTTAATCATCGTTTTGGGCGAGAGGACTGTTCGTGAGGTCTCGCGGGCCGGCTCCATAATCTCGTAATCGGGAATATTTGAAGCCAATGTAATCTCTGATTCAGCTCGCTTTTGAAGCAGGAAAGTATAGATCGCATCACTAAGATTGAATTTCCGTTGCATACTGACCATATTGAGTTCGGTTCTTGGCAGCTTGGAAATCTCTCCTGAAAGTTTTTCAGCACGGTAATTCAGTTCATTCTCACTAAGATTCAATGTGTTAAGACTATTTGTAACATTTTCAATTATAGCCTGTTTCTGTAATTTGATCTTATTTTCGATTTGCCCCAGGAACAGGTTTTTCCCTGAGTTATTGCTTAATAAGCTTGCCCTTTGACTATTCAGCGATTGTAGTTCTATTACAAGTGAGTTCATTATTGGGTCATTGACATTTGCTGAAGACGGAGGTTGGAGTACGGTCACATCTTTATTCTTTTCTAAATACTCTAATAAATATTTATAATAACGCTCCTGGACCAGCAGGGCTGACTTATCTGCTTCTATTTTAGTCATTTGTTCCAACGCCTGTTGCCCCTGGTAACTGAGATTAGTTACCTGGTTAACCGATCGATAATCCTTTAGTTTGGATTCAGACTTTGAAAGTGAATCTGAT
The DNA here is from genome assembly GCA_003141415.1 of Bacteroidales bacterium. Classification (GTDB taxonomy): domain Bacteria; phylum Bacteroidota; class Bacteroidia; order Bacteroidales; family VadinHA17; genus LD21. The sequence continues at coordinate 81,639 of PLLX01000164.1, read as the reverse complement.
GTTTCAGAGATCTGTTTGTCTATAAAATTTATCGTACTTGATGCTATAAGGTTCTTTTTTGCCAGATCAGCATCGAGATAGGCCTTTAGGTAGTTATTCAGAAAGTCAATTGTCAAATCGATGTTTTCTCCCTGAAACGAGACTTTTATTAGTGAAGACTTGACACTGACGGGTTCAACTTTAAGTTTTTTAAGATACTCTTGTGAGAGTAAATCCTGATGGTAAAACTCAAAATATAAAAGATTCTCATATTTTGCACCAGAATCATAGGAATCTTTATTTCGGAATACAGAAAATTGAAAATATTTATTTTGTACTGTTTCATTAAACTTGCATATTGTGTCTATTTTCAGAACATTTTGTCTGCTCACAATATAGTTATCAACATAGTTGTAAAGAGTAACTTCTTTTTCTGAAGATCTTAATCTGTAAGACTTATCATCAATAAGTTTTATATAAAACCTGGCATTGATTGGTTGTATATGAGATTTGTCAATATTCACAGTATAAGAAGATCCCTGGTAAATCTGATTTGGATGTCCGAAAATATTAGTCTTGTCTGTAAAATAACCTACTTCAAGATTCAGCGTTTTAATGGTTGTGGAGACCAGACTAAAGGAAGTGAGACTATTTATATCATTTTCAAGGTTTCTTACCTGGGAATAATCAGCAACTCCGTTGAATAAACTGCTTGATCCACGTAATGAAGGCCGTTTATCTTCAATAGGTCCGATAATGGAATTCACCCTTATTACAACTGGCGAAAATTTGTTTATCATAAAAGCAATTGATAAACAGACAACAATACTTGCCAAATAGTAAAATTTATAAGGCAAAGCTGAAAATATAAACTCCTTGATATTATAAGCTTCAGACGTGGATTCTTTTTGACTTACCATTTAATATTATATTTAATTTAAAACTTAACATTTGTAAAAAGCAGAACCGCTATCAGAGTTGTTATTGAACTAAGTATAGTTGTATAAGTGATATTCTGGTAAGTGGAAGAGATAGCTTTTAAAGGTTCCACAATGATTACATCATTCGGTAGAATATAATAATAGTCTTTATTTGCGATCTTTGAATCTGAAAGGTTTAACCGGTAATGCATAATTTTGCCACTTTCATTCCTTATAAGTACGATTTTTTTGCGGTCGCCATATTGTGTAAGTCCTCCGCCGAGCCCCAAAGCCTCATAGATGTTGAGTTTATCCTGGGTAAAAGGGTAGACTCCCTGATGTTGAACCTCACCCATAACCGTGATCTGATTATCAATAAATTTGACAGTTATAGAAGTATTGGATACATAATCACTCATTGCTTTCTGAATCTTCTCAGAAGCCTGAGCTATAGTAAGTGAAGCCACGTTTATATTACCGACGAAAGGAAAATTTACATCACCTTTTTCATCAACAAGGTAGCCGAGAATACCATTGCTACCGCCACTCCTTATTTCTTCGGTAGCATTAAATATCTGGCTGGTCTGTGGATCAATACTTATTACTTTAATATAAAGTTTATCAAATGGCATAATAAGCTTTTGGGTCCTTGGATTAACTCCGGGTTCTGCAAGCTCACTATAATCGTTGAAATAATTTATATCCTTTACAGGAACACATGAAGCAGTAATAATCATCGATAAAATGACAACCGCTTCGCATAAACGGTACTTTATTTTCTTTGGCATAAATCATAATTATATAAAATCACAAACCTGTTCTCAAAAAAACTGTTTTAATTGTTTTCAGTAAAATTATAAAATCTAATCGAAGAGACCAATTATCTATATAGGCTAAATCCAATTCCATCCACTTTTCGAACTTTATATTGTTTCTGTCTGGTTTTATCTGCCAGAAACAAGATAGCCCCGGCTTTACGGAAAGACGTCTCAATTGCCAGCGCTTATACTGAACTGTTTCGCTTGGGAGTGGAGGACGGGGACCAATCAACGACATTTCCCCTTTTATAATATTAAAGAGTTGAGGCAATTCATCAAGTCCAGTTCTTCTAAGGAATTTCCCTATTTTGGTAACACGCGGGTCATCTTTAATTTTAAAAACTGGTCCGTCAGCTTCATTATCAGCTTCGAGCTCCTTTTTAAGTATTTCCGCATTGGCAATCATGGTCCTGAATTTATAGAGGCTGAACTGCCGACCTCTTAATCCTACTCTGGCTTGCGTGAATACTGCCGGGCCCGGGGAGGTAATTTTTATAAAAATGGCAATGGCCAATAAAACAGGAGATAAACATATTATCAAGAAAAGAGATACACAGATATCCATTATCTTTTTAATCGCCAGTGCAAATGTATTATGAGGTATATTAATAAAAGTCAGGAATTTTTGGTTGCCAATTTCTGTTTTAACGGCGTTTGTAAGTTTATCCTTTTTGTCTGTATAGTTCAAATTGAATACAACACCTAATTCTTCACAGGATCTTACGGTATTTCTTACTTCTGAAGGAATAACTTTACTTTTAAAGTATATAACTTCATCAATAATATCAACTTCCATCAGGTCATTAAGAACAGTTAAATATTCGTCAGGAAGGAGTATAATAGCTTTTTCATATTTTTCTTTAAGTTGAACTGACCCGGTAAATATTGCTATTATCCTGTATCCCCAATCCTTGTTTGACAACAGGCTCTCAATAAAATGCAGAGACGTATCGTCGGCAATTAATACTACGTTTATGTAATTATATCCCTTTGCGCGGTAGATTTTGAATATTTTGTACTCTAACGACCTGGCAAGAAAAAGGAAAAACAGGCCAAAAATTGCAAATTCTATAAGGAATGGGCGGGAAATCAGATAAAGTTTAAAAACGAAATAAAAAACTAATAAGAGAATAATTATCAGCACTGTTGATTGAAAATATTCGTAGAACAGGACCGCGTAGCGTTTAGTTCTTGGAATCTCAGAGACTTGTATTAAATACAAAATCAAAAGCCAGATGGGCAAAATTAAAATGAAGAGCTTGAGTGTTCTGCTTTCAGAAAAAAAGAAAGTTGCATGTAAATGGTATCTTAAAAAAATTAAATAAAAAGCGCACTGGAATGCCAGTGCAATGGCAAAGATGTCAATCGCACCAAGTACAATTTTTAAAAGTCCCCATTTCTTTAACAATGGAATTATCTTCAGACGATCGAGGTAATTAATAAAATCCATAATCAGGAAAACTTCATAATAAATTAGTTCTGATTAAATGATAAGATAACCGTGAATAACGATTACGAATATTTAATTAATTATCGGCAGTCCGAAAGCTTTGCGCGCAGAAATATGTCAGACCATCCATTTCAGTCATATCCAGTACTTTAAATCCATGCTCTCCTAATACTAAAGAAACACTCCTTTCGGACATGTATTTATTGGTCTTTGAATCTATCATATTGTATATCATGTTCAAAAATGGGCTACTTGACACAATACCGTTTTCAATAGCATCAGAGTTCTTTTTATAATAAGAATCTGAGGGACTGGTACTCAACACAAATCCGTTCTGCTTTTTATTGTTAACGAAGCATCCGATAAAATTGCAGCTTGGTGGAAGAATATGAAAAATCGAATGAAGAAATCCCTTAAGTTGCTTTATTTGGTTGAGTTCCTTTAAGTTGATAACTGTTTTTACATTAGTCATTTCTTCAGCATCATAATAATAATGGTGTAGTGAAGAAAGAACCACCATATTTGTATCTTTTGTGAGTCCTAACTTTTCAATATACTTCGTGAAGTTTTCACAATCTTCATTCGTAAGGATATTAAGAACAGGCTTCCTTTCAACTAAATCCATTGAAGTGCCCCCTAAACTAACCAGAGTATTAATTCTTTGATTATTAATAACATCTAGATTCTCTACCGTAATACTGTTTCTCATCAAAATTGTCTTTAACTTCAGAAAATAAAAATAGACATTAAGATAATCACAGTCAATAGGCAGAACCCTCCCAAGGGTAAAAGAGGGTATTTTTTAATTTTAGTTAATCAATGAAAATGTAGGTTATATCAATAAAAAAGTTTCATTAATAACTGAAATAGTTGTGTTCGTCAAAAATTACTGAAATTTATAAACGATTTTTACCCATTTTGCTCTTTTAGCATGATAGTTATTTCTAAAAAGCAGAAAATCAGAATAATATATAACGTTTAATCAGTAAATTTGAGCTAAAATTCAATTATTAGCTTTTTGACCAATGATGGCAAAATTTAGATGAAAATTCGTATTATTCAAAGATTAATCTATTTTTTTAACTACATCTTCTGTCATTAACGGAATTATTACGCAGTTAAAACACTTTATTCAGCTTAATTCTTTTTAAATTAATCCAACTCTTATAACCTGATTTTCTGTTTGCAAGAATTATCTTTAAATGAGCTTAGAATTTATAACATTAACAGAAAGTTTGATCAATTTAACCTGACTTTGGTAAATATATTTATGAAGAGGTACTATTAATTGATGATTGGTAGTCAGAATTTGATTAAGATCTGAAGATGTTTAAAAGTAAACTTTAATTTTGATGATTATATAAGTGATATAAATTCATTTTATTTTTAAAGTCATCAAAACAACTATAATGAAAGATTTTCAGAGTTTAATAATCGAAGCGACACCAAAGACTCCACAAATTGAACTGAATCCACTAACCGGTGACTTTATTTTTTTTGGAAGATCAATTCCTGAAAACGCTGCTAAAGTATATGAACCCATACTTAATTGGGTTTCAGAATATATTAAGGAGGCAAGACCAACTACAAATCTGAGACTCAACCTCGAATATTTCAACACTTCCTCATCATTATGGCTGGCAAAAATAGTTAAAGTACTTGTAAGGATTAATGAACCTGATTATGTTTTAATTATACACTTGTATTTGCCTCTTGATGAATATGAAGAGATGAAAGAGTTTGAGGATATTAAAGACGTATTTTTCCCCGTAGCAGATATTTTTCAATTTGCCATACCCAGTATAGGCATCAAACTTTATGGAACAAACGACATGGAAGAAGTAGTTAAAGATAAAATGGTATTTATATAGCAGGATCTATTAATTCTTTTTTACCGGCGTTACCCCCCAGCAAAATATTTTTATTCAAATTACTTCTCATCTAAAAACCTGGTGTTGTTTTTAAATGCTGCAATGAACGCTTGCGGATAACCCGACTGTCTGCAGATCCTCTGCAATTCTACTGCTGCAGGAAGTGTCTTGAATTCACCAATAGTGTAACGATATGCTCCACGATAAAAATATTCGTATAGTTTATAGCTTTTACCATTTAATATAATCTCTTTTTCACTTTTAGGTTTGATACTTGCAAGAAACTGGATCCTGTAGATAACAACATCTTTCTGTTCATCAGGAGTTGGTATAGATGATTTTATTGTAACATTTTTATTATCAGCTGGTTTCCCCCCTGGTGCAGGCTTTGAGACATTCGCTTTTTCAGGTATCTTCTTTACTTTGGCAGTCGTTGCAGGAACATTTACACCTTCTTTTTTTACGGCTTTAGTCTCAGGTTTTGTCTTTCCTGGTTCTACCTCATCCGGTTTTACTTCAGTTTTAGTAATGGCTGCCATGAAACTGGTTTTTGAAACAGGTTTGCCATTAAATACATATGATAAAGTTAATAGATTTCGATCCGGAAGCTCTTGTTTTAACATAACCCTGAACAATTGCAAACCTCCTTTTCCTGATGTTTGTCTTCTGGTAAAGAAAGCTGTCTTCCCATCAATTTTATTAATAGTAAATGCAATGTCATCTTTATCGGAGTTTATACGGTCAGACAGGTTTGTTGGTTTATCCCAGTCCGATCCGTTGAATTTACAGGTAAAGATATCATAGCCCCCATATCCGGGAAGTTTGTCTGATGAGAAAAACAGATTATTTTCCGAATCGAGAAACGGGAAAAATTCATTTCCAGTTGTATTAATATTTTTTCCAAGATTTTCAGGTGCGGACCATTTTTCTCCATCTCGTCTAGAGATAAACAAATCCATACCACCGATTGAACCTTCCCGGTCCGAGGCAAAAATCAGCATACTCCCATCTGATGATAAAGTAGGATGAGAATAGTTAGAATTATCTGTACAAAAATCCAGGGGGACTATCTCCGGGATCAAACCTGTCAGACTTTTACTCTTTTCAATAAATTTTGCCATGAAGATCTTTTCTTTCCTGCCATTTTTGGGAAACATTGTGAAATAGACTGTATCATAATTCCGGCTAAATGTCATGGCTTCACAAGGATATGAAAATGATGATAATGGGGAAAATATCATGTGTTTCCCAAGAATAGAATCCTCAACGGGTGCAAAATACGCTTCAACAGCTCCAAAGGAGATTTGATTCGGCGACATCTTACTTTCGTACTTTGATGTAGAGAGGAATACAATTCCATCTTTATAAAACTGAACTCCTGAAGAGGGGGGGATAATTGGTAGTCTGAATAAACCTACATCAATCTGACGGACAAGATTTGTCGTATCAACCCCCATTGACAATGAAGAATTCAGCTGCTGTTCACTGCTGATATTCTTACTGGTAGCACCTGGAGTGAGTAAAACTATTGTCAGGATGATAAGAAACGATATTTCAAAAACTTTTTTCATGGCAAAATTATTCGTGCGTTCTACCAGTGACTATGATTGGAAAACCTTGATTTGTCGGGTTGAATATTTATACCTAATGTGAATTCCACAATAGGTGCTTTTTTAAAGTAGGCAGTTTTTTTCGGCATTTCATAAAATGCTCCCACATAAAATCTGGGATATCTGAATTGAGCAAAAATTGAGATATTATCATTATTATGGAAAGATGTTCCAAGACAAAAATCCTGTAAATAGAGTTTAATTATGGGGTTGATATTGTCTGTAATTTTTTTAAAGGTAGAGTCTGTGGCTGAAACTAAAACCGAAGGTTCCAGAACAATATTAAGTGATTTGCTCAGGAGAATCTTATATCCTGCTGTAAAAAAGTACTGTTGTGAAACAGGTACTTTATAAACTCCAAGAGTATCAGGCTTCCAGGGACTACCCAGTAAATTAATCGAGGAAACCCCGGCGAAAAAATTAGTACCATAATAATAAATTCCAAGGTCGAAATTGGGATAGAATATTTTTTTCAAAGAATTCTTCTGTTCGGCAGAGGCACTAGAAATAGTATGATATGCTACTTTAACAGTTGCTCCGAATGACAAAAAGGAGAGTTTGCTTGTGTTTAATGGAATTTGATATGAACCGGATCCACTTATTCCAATATTTCGTGATAACCCGTCTATATCATTATAAACTGATCCGCCTACTCCTATATTCTTAAATTCAATTATATCAGGTGATGAGAAATAACCGGAATTGGTTTTTGTAATTCTTGTGTTTCCGCTTATAAGCTGGGTATTAGATTCTCCCTGGAATGCTGCATTAATGCCAATAGATATGAAGTCTTTGCTTCCAACTATGGCAGGGTTGTATATATAGGGCACAAAAACCCAGTAGGAGATAGGATTTAAAGGTGTCTGTTGTCCCTTTGTTACACAAAAAGAGAAAATAAATAGAAATATTAATAAGATTCTGTTATTGATTCCTCCTTTTGATTCTAAGTCCATTTAGTCCAATTAAAAAAGTGATAATTTCAACACTTCAAGTTATAGTTTTAACGTACAAGCATTTTAATTGTTCATAATAACCTAAATTTAGGAATTTATTTTTCAAATATCAAAAAATCAATTGTCTTTTATGGATCAATAGAATTTTAAAATAATATTCCGGACTCCTTATAAATCAGCCAGTTCATCTTCAGCAACCACTCCGACAATTGGTACTAATTGCTTTCTATTTCTATAATAGCTGTACTTAACTGTGCGGAAGTTGCCTTCAGGGTAATCTTTCCTGCAGTTCTATCCGATTTTACAACTACCATACATCTTCCATGCCATGCTTTTCGTTTCGGAAGCTGAAAACTTTCAAGGCTTATGGGATTGGCATTTCCTAATCCTGCAATGGTTCCCGGTCCATCCATTTCAAATGAAACCTCATTTTCTGCTTTGGGATTACAAACGCCATCATTATCAGTCAGTTCGACTGTAACATAACTTAAATCCTGTCCATCTGACCTGATTTTATTCCTGTCTGCTGAAAGCTTTATTTGTGTGACTTCACCTGCAGAATGTAATTCAGCAACTGAAACCTGCTTTTTTCCTGCAAAACCAACTGCTCTTAGCGTTCCATGCTCATAAGGCACCTGCCAGTTAGCTAAATATTTTGTTGAACGATCAGTTATCTTTTTGCCAAGCGATTTACCATTCAGGAAAAGTTCAACCTCCGGGCAGGATGAGTATATATTAACATCCATTATTTTCCCTTCACTTCCTTTCCAGTTCCAATCGTTAACAACATCATTCCAATGCCATTTGGACCAGGATTGTCTTTCAGGATTAATTGCAAAAGAAGGATGCGGTGGCGTTACCCAAATTGATACCTGGTTCTCTTTCCAGAGTGCATCACGGTAAAATGATTGGGCACGTTTCCATCCGCAGATGTCCAAATCTCCGCAATAAGCCAGGTTCCATGGAAAGAAATCATGTTTCTGAAAATAGCCTCTCCATCCAATACTTGCTTCACCAATATAATCAAAAGCTGTCCACACAAAATCACCGATCACATATGGATGATCCAATACATCCATCCAGCTTCCGAATGCTTCCAGTGGAAAAGATTCCGTTCCAACCATCACGCGCTGTGGTAAGCGGTCATGATCTATTTCGTATAAGTTATTTTGATTATGGTCTCCACCTGAGGCATAATTATATCCGGCAACATCAAGGGCTGCAAAATATGGATCCTTATCGGGTCGGAGATCATTAACAGCAGAAGTGACCGGACGTGTCGGATCAATAAGCCGGATATCGTCACCTAACATTTTTGCCAGTTCCACGACTTCCGTTTCCTGTCTTTTCGGGATTTCATTTCCAATGCTCCATAGAATAACTGATGGATGATTTCTGTCTCGCAAAACCATGCTCTCAATATCTTTTTTCCACCAATCATTGAAGTAGAGATGGTAATCATATGGATTCTTTCCTTCTTTCCACATGTCAAATGATTCATCTATTACAAGCATACCTAAACGGTCACAAGCATTTAGAAAAGCAATCGAAGGCGGATTATGAGCCGATCTTAAAGCGTTGAAACCACTTGATTTCAGAAGCTCTACCCGGCGTTCTTCGGCTCTGTCATAAGCCTTTGAACCCAGAATCCCATTGTCATGATGAACACAACCTCCTTTTAATTTCAATGGCTTCCCGTTTAAAAGTAATCCATTTATAGCGTCGAATGTTATTGATCTTATTCCGAATTCTGTTTCAACATGATCAGTAATTGAATCAGATTCATGTATTTCAGATATTGACTTATAGAGTACAGGTGAATCAGTTGACCAAAGTGTTGGCTTATTAAGTTTCATCTCCTGCGTAATTTCAATTGCTTTACCTGGTTCAATAGTTTTTTCTGTCTCAACCTCGGATTGTTCCTGTTTATTTGAATTGAAAATTTTTGTAACCAGGTTAATTCTTGAAACTTTTTGACTCTGGTTCACTATTGAGGTTTTAATGTTTATTAAAGCCTCTTTTTCAGATATCTGAGGAGTAGTAATATAAGTGCCCCAGGTGGCAACATGGACAGGTGATACAACACACAATCTTACATGTCTGTAGATGCCTGAACCTGAGTACCACCGGCTGTTTTCCCCCTCGTTTTTAACTTTGACAGCCAAGACATTTCCCTTGTCAAATTTTATTATCCCGGAGATATCGAACCAGAAACTTGTATAACCATAAGGATGATTTCCAAGAAATTCACCATTAAGCCATACTTCTGCGTTCATATAAACTCCCTCAAACATTATAACAAATTGTTTATTTTTTAATTCTTTCGGGATAGCAAATGTTTTCCTGTACCAACCTGTTCCTCCTGTAGTAAAACCCTCGTTTACCTGGCTGATGGCATCTGAATTGAAAGGGGAATTTGTTCCAGGTAAATCTTCAATGCTCCAATCATGGGGAAGATCAACTATCCTCCATTGTGAATCGTCAAATGATGGTACTTCTGCCCCAAGTGCACCTCCTTTGTGAAATCGCCAGTTAAAATCAAACAGATTATCCCGTTTTAACTCGGACTGTGCTGAAGTCCTGATAAATACAAATATAAATATTAGGATCGGCCAAATTGAACCTGATTGTCTAAATTTCATGTTGTAACTTTTTGTTAAATCTAAATATCATCAGCAAGATAGAAAATTCTGACCGAAATTATTGTTTTTTGTGAATTTAAGAAGTAGTTTGAACTTAAAGTCTAATCATTTAACTTTACTAAAAAATATAAGCAGCTATGATTGTAACTTGTGTATATGTCCATGTAAAACCCGATGATATCACGAGGTTTATTGATGCAACAGCAGCAAATCATCTTGAATCGTTAAAAGAACCCGGTAATCTTCGATTTGACTTAATTCAACAGGCTGATGATCCAACTCAGTTCATGATTTATGAAGCTTATGAATCTGAGACAATTGCAGCTGATCATAGGACCACTGCCCACTATCTGAAATGGCGTGACATTGTTCAGGATTACATGGCTCAGCCAAGGCATGGCGTGAAATATAAAATCATTGAACCAAATGACAGTTCAAAATGGTAAAACCTTTTCAATTTTCACGGTTACCAAAAATTTATTTCAAAAACGGGATAATCGCCGAACTGCCTTCTATTGTACAACATTACGGAAACAAGATAGTGCTTGTTACAGGAAAGAACTCGTTTCTTAGTTCCGGCCAAGCCGCGAAACTTTTTCATGAGTTTAAAAATGAAGGTATTAAATATTATCTTCTCCAGGTTCAGGGTGAGCCATCACCTGATATTATTGACAATGCCACAAGAGTGTTTCAAACCGAGAAAATTGATCTTGTTGTCGGAATTGGGGGAGGAAGCGTGATTGATGCCGGGAAAGCGATTTCGGCAATGATGAACAGATCGGAATCTGTTGTTGAGTTTCTTGAGGGAGTCGGGAACAAAGAACATCCTGGTACTAAATTGCCTTTTATTGCTATTCCTACTACATCAGGTACAGGTAGTGAAGCAACAAAAAATGCTGTGATCTCCCTGGTTGGGAAAAGCGGATTCAAACGATCACTAAGGCACGATAACTTTGTACCCGATATAGCACTCGTTGACCCGGAACTGACATTTCATTGTCCAAAAGAGATTACTGCTGTAAGCGGGATGGACTGTTTTTCACAGCTTACCGAAGCATATCTCTCTGATAAGTCGAATGAATACACAGATGCCCTGGCTTTGGAAGGTCTCAAAACAATAAAAACCTCATTGACAAGAAGTTATTTAAATGGTGACGATATAGAAGCCAGAACCGGAATGTCATTTGCCGCGCTTACTTCAGGAATTTGCCTGGCAAATGCCGGACTCGGTGTTGTTCATGGTTTTGCAGCATCAATAGGAGGGATGTATAACATACCACATGGTATGATATGCGGAACTCTTATGGCAAAATCAAACGAGATAAATATAAGGGAACTGAGACAGATTGGCAATAATCCGTCTGCATTGAAAAAATATGCAATTCTGGGTGAAGTATTTCTTAACAAAAGCGGGCACACTGATGAGTACTATACTGACAGTTTTGTAAGTTACCTCTATCAACTTACTCGTGATCTCCATTTGACAGGTTTGCGAAAATCAGGATTTTCAGAAAAAGATATAAGAATAATCTGCTCCAAAACTGAAATTAAAAATAATCCGGTTAAATTAGCTGAGGAGGATTTAGCAGAGATACTGCTACATAGTCTTTAGAAAAAACTGTCACTTTTCATTAAAAGATTATAAAACCATTCTATATGAAAACAAAAGCTTTATTTACAGTTCCTTTATTAGTTTCCCTTTTATTCACCACCGGGTTATCCCAGACTCAGCTTCCTAAAGAAACAGATAGCCAGAAAGCCGAACGAATGAAATGGTGGACCGATGCCCGTTTTGGAATGTTCATTCACTGGGGCTTATATGCTTTACCTGCCCGTCATGAATGGGTAAAGAATGCCGAAAGAATGACTAACGAACAGTATCAGAAGTATTTTGAAATGTTTAACCCTGACATGTGGGATCCGCATGAATGGGCAAAAATGGCAAAAGCTGCCGGAATGAAGTATGTGGTACTAACCGCTAAACATCATGAGGGTTTCTGTATGTTCGACTCGAAATTTACCGACTATAAAGCAACTAATACTCCCTATGGAAAAGACATAGTAAAAGAATATGTTGAAGCATTCAGAGCAGAAGGATTAAAGGTCGGGTTCTATTACTCCCTTCTTGATTGGCATCATCCGGATTATACTATTGATAGTAATCATCCGCTGAGGCAGATATCTGATTCAGCCTATGCCCGTCTTAATAAAGGAAGGGATATGACAAAATATCGTGAGTATATAAAAAATCAGGTTCGTGAACTACTTACAAACTACGGTGAAATAAGTATTATATGGTTTGATTTTTCATTCCCGGGTAAGCATGGCAAAGGCCATGATGACTGGGATTCTGAAAACCTCTTGCAGATGGCCCGTTCACTTCAGCCAGGAATTATCGTTGATGACCGTCTTGATCTTGACAATTTAGAAGAGGGATGGGATTTCACAACACCTGAACAGGTGCAGGTTGTAAAATGGCCTGAAGTAAATGGTAAAAGAGTTCCATGGGAAACATGCCAGACATTCTCAGGTTCATGGGGCTATTACCGCGATGAATATACCTGGAAAAGCCCGGCACAACTTCTTGAACTTCTTATTGAATCTGTCAGTAAAGGAGGAAATCTACTATTAAATGTTGGTCCAACGGCGCGTGGTGTTTTTGACTCCAGAGCACAGGACAGGCTAAAAGCGATTGGGGATTGGATGAAATTTAATAATCGTTCGATCTATGGCTGCACTGAAGCACCTGAAGGTATTACAGCACCGGTTAACACACTTCTGACTTATAATCCTGTAGCAAAGAGGTTATATATTCATTTATTGGCATATCCATTGGGAAGTCTTACATTATCAAATATAGGTGATAAAGTTAAGTATATTCAGTTTCTGAATGATGCGTCTGAAATAAGATACAGACCATCGGATGAATCCAAAAATGATCTGATTCTTTCACTTCCTGTTCAGAAGCCGCAGGTGGAAATTCCTGTGCTGGAGGTTTTTCTTAAATAATTACTCCGGAGGGTGGCCCCCAATTCCCCTTCAGTGGTCAGGGGGCAAATGGGGTAGAAATTAGAAACTTACCGAATCATACACCACCACCTTTTCCCACAATTCCTCGCAATTGTCGATGAATTTAAGGTGGGTCGGATGAGTCTGGTAAACATCCTGATCCTCCTTGCTGTTGAATGTAAGAAGAAGGGAATAAGAATATGAACTATCTATAACTCCACGGTCAGTTGTAGCCGGAGTACCTAAGTGTTTCCCAACAATTGTCCCGATCGTAACAAGTTCTTTCAGTCCATTTTCGAACTTTTTCCGTGTCTCCCTGGTTACCGGTTTTTTTAACCAGAAATAAACATGATGCACAAAATAATCAAGCTGTTTTGCCATAGTTATTAAGATTTTAATTGGCTGAGAAGTATCTGATTTGTATATCATTTACCAGATTTGAATCTTTCACTTACAAGTTCAGGCCATTTAAGATCCAGTTCTTTAAGTGTTTTTAATACTGCCGCTGCAACAAAGAAAGTTTTTTGCCAGTTCTTGTCAGCTGGAACTATATGCCATGGAATATCATTACATCTGTTAATGATTTTTTCATAAATGGCAATATATTCATCAAATTTTTCTCGTGTATCCCAATCACTATCTTTGTGTTTCCAATGCTTTTTCTTAGATTCGATCCTTTCGATAAGTCTCTCTTTCTGAGTCTCTTTTGAAACATTTAGAAAAAACTTAAGAATTCTGGTATTATTACTCTCAACAAGTTTTTCAAAATCGTTAATCAGGTTATAACGATGTTCAATGATCTCATCATTGATATATTTTTCGACTGATGGGACAAGAATGTCCTCGTAATGGGAACGGATAAATATCCGCAGTTCACCTCTTCCGGGAGTTACTGCATGAACCCTTTGCAGAAAATCGTGAGCAAATTCTTCCTCAGTTGGTTTCTTAAAACTGTGTATTTTTATGCCGACATCATTGCTATACTTAATAAGATCTTTGGTGACTCCGTCTTTCCCCGAAGCATCTATGCCCTGGAAAACAACCAGAAGACTGAACTTATTCTGACCATACATTTTGTACTGAAGCTTCCCGATCTTTTTTAATATTTTTTTTGTTTTCTCCTTTGTTTCCTTTTTGTCAAGAGTCGTGTTAAAAGTTGGATAATCTGCGATTTTAATTTTCATATTTCTGAATCTTAAATATTTGGATAATTGATTCTGGTTATAAGATCATTTTAATTTAATGTTAATGCCGGCAAGAATGGTCAATAATGTGGTAAAAACTGATATTATCCTTTTATTTTATTTGGATTAAGTATTGCGAAGATAGTAAAATTGGTAAAATGAAACTTTTATCAGCGCAATTACACTTAAATCCTTTAAATTTGAGAATTAATAGATCGCTGGTAGATGGAAATTATACTTTATATAATTATAGGCTTAGTAATTGGGGCTTTGATAACATATCTGGGTACAAAGTCGGGGTTAAATACATTACATCAGAAGGAATTACTTTTAAAAGCTGATGAAAATAATATGCTTAACAGGCAGAACAGTGTTTTACAGGCAAGGGTGGAAGCACAATCGAATAGTCTTGAAGAAGTCAGAAAAGCAATGGTTGATACTTTTAAATCGGCTGCTTCAGATGCTCTGACTCAAAACAATAAACAGTTCATGGATCTGGCAAAATCTCAACTCGAAACTCATGTTAAGGAAGCGGAAGGAAATCTTGATGAACGCAAATCTGCTATTTCCGAGATGCTTAAACCAGTAAAAGAATCGATCGACAGTTATAAAAAAAGGATTGAAGAACTTGAAAAAGGTTCGGAAAAAACTTTCGGCCAGGTTACGGAAATGTTATCAAATATTCAGATAACCAATGCCAGCCTGCAAAAAGAAACCGGGGCCCTGGTAAATGCACTGAGAAATCCCAGAGTAAGGGGAAAATGGGGCGAGATCGGATTAAAGCGGGTTGTTGAGTTTTCAGGGTTATCGGCTCATTGTGATTTTGTTGAGCAGGTTTATACTGAAGGAGAGGATTCGGTGTTAAAGCCCGATATGATCATCAATCTTCCCGGGAACAGTCATGTTGTTGTCGATTCCAAATTACCACTCGATGCATATCTGCAGGCATTGGAAACAGATGATGAAAATTCACGGAATCTTCTTTTTGCGAAGCACGCAAAAGACCTGAGGGATCATGTAAACCGGCTAAGCAAAAAACAATATTGGTCACAGTTCCAGAATACTCCCGACTTTGTTGTATTGTACATGGAGGTTGAATCTGCATTGAATGTGGCTTTGATGACGGATAAGACTTTATTGCAGGATGCTATGAATAATAAAATAATTTTAACCACACCAACCACATTGATCGTAGTTCTGAAATCAGTGGCAATGTCGTGGCAGCAGCATAGCATTACAGAGAATGCTTTAGGGATAATGGATGCTGCAAATGATTTCTATGGGAGGGTTAATGTGTTTGCCGATCATCTTGAAAAAGTAGGCGGCGGATTAAAAACTGCACTGAAAGGATATAATGATGCAATAGGGTCATGGGAAAGTCGGGTTTTACCTGCGGGCAGAAAACTGGAGCAATTGAAAGCGACAGATAACAAAAATGTATTGCCCGATCTGGAGATCATAGATAAACCTGTTCGCGAGCTGAAAAAATCTGAGGAGTAATTTTAATGACCTTATTTAAAGAACATATAGTTGGCTGTTCAGTTCTCGTGATACTGATTTGTCTGGTTATTATTTCTGGCTGTTCCGATAGGAATCCATTTGCGAAAAAGGAATCGGCTGTGATTCATGAAGTCCGTGATACCTCATTGCTTTTCGACGGAAAATCACTCGATGGCTGGGAAATTACAAACTTCGGTCCTCAGGGACCAGTCTATGTTTCTGGCGGTGAGATCATTCTTGGAATGGGAGAGGGTTGTACCGGTATTACATGGAAGAAAGCTTTCCCAAGAACAGGATATGAGGTTTCGCTTGATGCAATGCGCGTAGCCGGAAATGATTTTTTTTGCGGTATGACATTCCCGGTAGGAAAGAATCCCTGTACCCTGATCATCGGAGGGTGGGGAGGAGCAACTGTGGGTCTATCCAGTATTGATGGGAAAGATGCATCAGAAAACGAAACCACAACTATTCGTAATTTTGACAAAAACAGATGGTATCATATCCGGTTGGCTGTTACTGATGAGTTTATAAAATCATGGATTGACAGTGATAGGGTAGTTAACTATATCATTAATAATAAGAAACTGTCAATACGTCCTGAAGTAGAGTTATCCAGACCATTTGGCATTGCTTCATGGAATACGACTGCCGCAATCCGGAATATACATCTGCAAAGAATTGTAAAATGAATAAATTGCATCTTGTCTTGCACTAAACAGACTATTAATTATAAGCAAGATAGATACGTGATATGATAAAGGACCATACTGAATCTGACTTTCTGAGCCTGCTTACCTTCGAACCTCTGACAAAATCCATTTGGGATAAATTTGTCAGACTTTTTGGACCAAAAGGGGCCTGTGGAAATTGCTGGTGTATGTATTACAGGCGTTTACGACCCGACTTCCATGATGGAAAGGTATTACATTGATAAACAAACGATAGATTAGCTTTATGAAAAACTCAATAGCGGTATTTTTGCTGTTCATGGCAGTAAACCTTAATGGCCAGAATTACAAACCCGTCTGGGAATCACTTGATAAGAGACCTGTTCCGCAATGGTTCCAGGATTCCAAGTTCGGAATATTTATTCACTGGGGAGTTTACTCAGTTCCTGCATGGGGTCCAACCGGTGACAGTATTAGTGTGTATGACAGATATGCAGAATGGTATTGGAGAAAGATGGACCAACCCGGGAAAGTTCAGAAATATTTTAAGGACTTTCATACAAAAACTTACGGACCAAACTTCAGGTACCAGGATTTTGCACCTATGTTCAAAGCAGAGCTATTTGATCCGGCTAAGTGGGCTGAACTATTTAAAGAATCAGGAGCAAAATATGTAGTTCTCACTTCAAAACATCACGAAGGGTTTACATTGTGGCCAAGTGCTCAGAGCTGGAACTGGAACAGTGTTGATGTCGGACCGCATCGTGATCTCTGCGGCGACCTGACAACAGCGGTTAAAAATCAGGGTCTTCATATGGGATTTTATTATTCACTTTATGAATGGTATAATCCAATTTACCAGAGTAATCTCCCTGCTTATGTAACTGAACATATGATACCGCAGATGAAAGATCTGGTAACCCGGTATTTGCCAGATATCCTTTGGACCGATGGCGAGTGGGAAAAGACAAGTAAAGATTGGAAAAGTGAAGACTTTCTGGCATGGCTTTACAATGAATCTCCTGTAAAAGATAATATTGTTGTAAACGACAGGTGGGGCAGTGAAACGAGAAGTAAACACGGTGGATTCTATACAACTGAATATGGTCTAATAGGTGATAAAGAAGGAATTGATAATGTTGTTCCTCATCCATGGGAGGAGTGCAGGGGAATCGGAACCTCATTCGGTTTCAACCGGACAGAGGGTCTTTCTGATTATTCCACCGCTGAACAACTCATCAGACTATTAGTATCAACAGTATCTGCAGGCGGAAATTTACTTCTTGATATCGGACCTGCGGCCGATGGAACAATACCTGTTATTATGCAACAACGACTTCTCGAAATAGGTAAGTGGTTAAAAATAAATGGTGAAGCTATTTATAGTACACGGGCTTTTATAAAGTCAAAAAAGGATCTAGAAATCAATCCTGAAACAAATAAAACCATCTTTTTTACTCAAAAAAACAAAGAGATTTATATCATTTGTCTTAATTGGCCCAAGAGTGATATTCTCGTGAGGGGCATCGCTCCGGATAATAAAATACAAGCCATACTTCTGGGCACAGACGGACCTGTTTCTGTCAAAAAAACGGGAGGGAATCTGCTTATAACTGCACCTGTACTTACTCCTGACGATTATCAGCTTGCATATGTTTTTAAAGTCAGTGGCCTGATAAAATAGGTGAATGGACTGTTAAATTTTATTAAAACAGCATACTTTAATTATTCCAAACGGAATGTACTCTAATCTTTTTAATATCTTTAGAAACTTTTAATTCATCTTTTATTTAAGAATTCCTATTCAAAGTTACAAGTAACCGACTTAATGAACAGAACAAATCTCCTATACATATTCTTATTTATCATTTTTGCGGGTTCTGGTCTAAATGCTGTACCATGTTTTGGTGAGCCACACCCTTATAAATCAAGTCAGCAGGATCCCCTTAAAGAGAATCAGATTCTTTATAATGGCAAAGTTTGGCGAAATCTATATTATAATGTCAAGGGAGACCAATTCCTTTTTTCCAAAGATTATTTACACGGTTCATTGACAATTAATGGTAAAACATATAAGAATTTAAGCATCAATTATGATATCTATAACGATGAGATCATAACCCCGACAAATCTTAGTTCTATTCTGCAACTTAACAAGGAAATGGTTGACAGTTTTTCTGTGGTTTTTGGCTTTCAGAATTACAAGTTTGTAAATATCCGGGAGGATAGCCTGCCAGGTCTTAAAGGTTTTGTTAATGAATTATATAAAGGGAAATCAGCTTTGTATATTAAGTATAAGAAAGAAATTCAATTGCTTGCTGTTGATGATAAGTACGATTTGTTTTATCGGACCTATAAGATCTATTTTCTGAAAGACGGAATAATTCATCAGATTGCCACTAAAGGTGAGCTATTAAAAGTTTTTGATAAAGATAAAATCCAAATTAAAGCTTTTATAAAGAAAAGTAAGTTAAAGATTTCAAAAAAGGTACCAGAAAGTTTTATTCCTGTAATCAGGTATTATGATGGTATAAGCAGATAGACTTGTGTTTATGAAATTAAAGATCCATATTCTTATATTATTATTCTTCTTATCAATAAATCTTGGTGCTCAGGAAAAATACGGAATATCATCACAGTATAAGGATATTTCGTTTACAGATTTTGTTAAAAAAGTTGAAAGTATCCTTCCTGTAAAATTCTATTATATAGATGACTGGGTGAAAGATCTGAAGTTGGGAGATTATCCTGATTGTACCACTCTTCAATGTGTTATGGACAATCTTCTGAGAGGAACATCTCTGTATTATTATATTGATGAATTTGGGAATGTAGTGATTACAAATAATTATGCAGTTAAGGTTTCAAATACAGGGGTGGAAAAAAACAATAAATTCCTCCCTCCCTCAGATTTTTCAGGCTCGGCAGAGAACCAGCACTTGGCAGGAAATGCATCGGTGGAAATCGGAAATCCAGCCGAAAAAAATAATCCAGGGAATGTAACTCTATCAGGATATATTACAAACAAGGATACTAAAGAAGCAGTATCAGGAGTAACAGTATTTATTAAGAAACTTTCCATAGGAACAATCTCCAATGAGTATGGATATTATACTATGACAGTCCCTCGTGGAATTCATGTTGTCCAGTTTTCGTTTATCGGGATGAGAGAAAAAACTATAAATCTGAATCTTAACGGAGCGGGTGAAATGAATGTTGAGATGAATAGTGTGCTTATCCCTCTTAAGGAGACTGTTGTTTCTGCCCAGAAGAGTGTTACACTTCAGCGGTTTGAGGTAGGTGCTGAGAAGATCAACATTACATCCTTCAAGCTTTTACCAACATCGATGGGGGAATCTGATATTATTAAAAGCGTTTTGTTGATA
This sequence comes from Bacteroidales bacterium, assembly GCA_003141415.1. Classification (GTDB taxonomy): domain Bacteria; phylum Bacteroidota; class Bacteroidia; order Bacteroidales; family VadinHA17; genus LD21. The sequence goes on along the minus strand of PLLX01000164.1, from coordinate 61,649 downwards.
CCTGGTGTTCAGTCGGTCGGAGAGGGCTCTGCCGGTTTTAACGTAAGAGGTGGCTCTGCAGATCAGAACCTTATTCTTCTATATGGGGCACCGATTTATAATTCTTCCCATTTTTTTGGATTCTTTTCGGCAGTCAATTCCGATATAATAAAGGATGTCACATTATATAAAGGTGGTATACCAAGCCGTTATGGCGGAAGGATCTCTTCAGTACTTGACATAGGAACAAAAGAAGGAAACAGGAATGAATTTGCAGGCAGTGCCGGGATAAGTCCTATAACGGCTCACGTGTCTCTGGAGGGCCCGATAATAAAAGATACTCTTACCTATATACTTACTGCAAGAACAACCTATTCAAACTGGATATTCGGATTGATAAATAACCCCGAACTTCATAATAGCAGAGCCTCATTTTATGATTTGAACGGCAAGATAACTTATGACTTAAATAAAAACAATAAAATAGACTTTTCAGCATACACCAGTCATGATTCCTTCCGGTTCAACTCCGATACTGTTTACAGTTATAATAATAATATTTTTGTTTTGAAGTGGCGTCATTTTTTCACAAGCCGGTTTTTTTCTTCACTTTCAATAAATAACAGTTCTTATAATTACAATATTTCAAGCCAGGCTATTCCAAACGAAGCATTTGTTCTTTCCCATAAAGTTAATAGTACCGGCTTTAAAGCAGATTTTAACTGGTTCCTTGGAAGAAATGAGATTAATTTTGGTCTCGACCTTACCAGATATGATGTTTTGCCTGGAAGTTATCTTCCTAACAACGATTCATCACTTGTTATACCTCGTACAATCGAAAAAGAACGTGCCTGGGAAGGAGCATTATACGTTGAAGACAAATTTATTCTGACAGACTTTCTGTCGGTTAATGTCGGAATGAGAATGTCCTCTTATTACTCTTTTGGTCCACAATCGGTTATGATCTACAATCCCGATTATTCAAAAAGTACTTCGACAATTACCGACACACTTAACTTCAAGTCTGGTGGAGTCACCAGCAAATATGCAGGACTGGAGCCAAGAGTGTCATTGAATTTCCGTATTTCAGACAAGAATTCTTTTAAAATAAATTATAACAGAACACGACAATACCTGCATCTGCTTTCGAATTCAACCTCAATAGCTCCGACAGATACCTGGAAACTCTGTGATTATTATCTGAAACCCCAGATAGGTGACCAGGTAGCAATTGGCTTTTATGAATTGTTATTTAAAAATAATTTCGAGGCTTCTGCCGAGTTATACTATAAGACAATAAAGAATATGGTTGATTTCAAGGGAGGTACAAATCTGATAATGGATGACAATATTGAAAAAGATATCGTAAATGTTAAGGGTAAAGCTTATGGTTTAGAGCTTGTACTTAAAAAGACCGAAGGAAAAATTCGCTATAGTATCGGGTATACATATTCCAGGACCTTCATAAAAAGCCTTGGTACCTTCAGTGATGAAATTATTAATTCAGGAAAATGGTTCCCTGCTAATTTTGATAAACCAAATGATCTTGTTGTTACATTTAATTATCTCTTCTCCCGCCGCATCAGTTTCTCTTCAAACTATACTTACAGTACGGGCCGTCCAATAACATACCCTATTGCAACATATGACATCAGCGATAAATTGCTCGTAACTTATTCGGATCGCAATGAATACAGAATTCCTGATTATTCGCGGCTTGATCTTTCTTTAAAAGTAAGCGGGAACCTGAAGTCGCATAAAATTGCTCATCCAAACTGGACATTCTCGATATATAATCTTCTTGGACGAGAAAATGTTTACTCAATTTATTTTAAAAATCAGGGAGAATTTGTTAATGGGTACAAATTGTCAGTGTTTGGAAGAGCTATTCCATCAGTAACTTTTAGTTTTGACTTTTAAATTATTTATGAAGCATATCAGGCAATTATTATTACTATCATTATTGGTTTTTGATAACAGTTGTATAACGCCGTTTATTCCCAAAACAAATGAGGATAAGGAATTACTTGTTGTTGAAGGTTTGATAACAGACCAACCGGGTGCAAATACTATTAAACTGTCAAAATCCCTTCCTCTTGGAACAAGGAACGTTGCAACACCTGTTAAGGGATGCACTGTCACTATTTCCGATGATCTTAACAACACATTCAGTTTATCAGAGACAGTTGCCGGGACATATGTTACCGACCCTTCAATATTTCAGGGTGTAGTAGGACGATTCTATACGTTGCATATCAATATAAACGCGTCTGATAATAATCATAATTACGAATCAGACCCAATTGAGATGAAACCTGTCCCACCAATCGACAGCATATATTACCAGAAAGTTACTATTCAGGAAGGTTCCGGCAACTCAGCAAGTCAGGAGGGCTGCCAGGTTTACTTAAATACCCATGATCCTACAAACCATTGTAAGTTTTACCGTTGGGAATTTACTGAAACATGGGAATTCATTCTTCCATATACTGTTCCAAACAAGATATGCTGGATATCAGATAATTCTGACATGATTAATATCAAGAACACGTCTATTATTGCGGAAGATAAGATCGAACAGTATCCCTTAAACTTTATTTCGAACGAAACAGACAGGTTGAGAGTAAAATACAGTATTTTGGTGAACCAATATTCCCTGAATGAGGATGAATACCTTTATTGGGAGAAACTGCAAAATCTTTCAGAACAGGTAGGCGGCCTTTATGATATGATACCATCAGCTGTTCCCAGCAATGTTTATTGTCTTGATGATCCAAATGAAAAAGTACAGGGTTATTTCAGCGTTTCAGCCAGATCATCCAAAAGAATTTTCATAAGAGATCATTTTGCAGGAGTGGTCAACCCATATACTGATGCTGTGTGTATTGCTGATACCATTTTCGGCGGTGCCGCTATTCCAAATCTGAATATCTGGGTATGGGTAATCATAGATCAGCCGACACCACCTCCAGGCTTTCAAGTAATCACTCGTACCAAGGGTTGTTATGATTGCACTGTAAGAGGTACAAATGTACCACCTGATTTCTGGACAGAGAATAACTAACGAATTATCTACCAAAGCATTATAAATGATAATAAAACTAAAACCGTCGATTCTTTTTCTGATACATATCTTGTTTCTGCAAGGAATATGTGGTCAGGTGCCAATGAATATGACAGATTATCTAAGTAAAAAGTTTCTAAATTATACCACATCAGTTCCGAGAGAAGAAATATATGTTCACTCTGACAGGGATGAGTACATTTCAGGAGAAGATCTTTGGTTTAATATCTATTTGATTGACAGAAAAAGTTTAAAACCTTCATCGGAGAGTAAAATTGCATACATCGAACTTCTTAATTCTGAAAACCGTCCGATTGTGCAAAAGAAGATCTGGCTTGATGGTGGTTTTGGTCCCGGACAAATTGTTCTGCCTGACACATTAAGTACCGGTATATATACAATCAGGGCATATACCAGTTGGATGAAAAATTTTCTTCCTTATAATTGCTTCACGAAGGATATTCATATTTATAATGCATTTAGTTTCCGGGCACTAAAAGAAAAAAAGAATTATGGGAAAATATTTACGGGAGGTGTAAACACCAATAATTTTCCCCTCCCTGCAAATACCGGCCTGACTCTGAACGTAGATAATTTAAAACCAGATGTTCTGGAAATCGATGTAGTAACCAATCAAAAATACCGCACTGAGAATAGTAATCAGTTTTATTTATTTATTCAGACACATGGAAATATTAACCGTGTAAGTTCTGAGGGGATTAGTGATGAATACACGAAGATAGTTATCCCTAAAAAACAGTTGTCAGCCGGTATCAATCAGATAACGATTTTTAATTCAAAAGGCCAGCCCGTAGATGAAAGGTTCATATACACACCTGATAAGGTGAATCCTGTTATAACTATTCATTCGGCCGACAGCTCCGGGCTCAGGAATAAAATATCTTTGGATTTGAAGTTTGGGAGTGGATTAACCACAGCAGCGAATTCAACAAATTTAAGTATTTCAGTTGCACCTGTAACAAATAATCATTATACAATGGATATAAATGATTATTTGGTCTTTGGTACAGAATTTGGATTGTTTCATGGGAGTGAACTAAAAAACCAAAAAGATAACAAGATTACTCCCGAAGTCATTGATAGCCTTCTTCAAACTGTGAAAAGCAACTGGATAGACTGGAACGTAATTCTGGCAGATGAACTACCTGTATATAAGTACCAGATCGAAAAAGATGATCATTACCTGTCAGGAAAGCTTTTGACCGGTAATACGAAAGCAGGAGATTCTGATAAGTTTGTATTATTATCACCTCCCGGTAAAATAGCTGTTTTTCAATATGCCAAAACAGATAAGGAAGGGAATTTCAGCTTCAGAATTCATATTGATGAAAAGGTTAAAGAGTTAATTATCCAGCCTGATGTTGTTACCAAAAACCAATCTCTGCATATTGAATCCCCATTTTCGGATCAGTATATTAAATCAGATATATCAGTTGATTCAAGCAAAAAAACTATTCCTGATTATATTTCATCGTGGAGCGTAAATCATCAGGTAAGGAAAATATATGGCACCTCTTCCGTTGGAGACACTCTGACTCCATTAATTACAATACCAAGGAACAAACGATTTTATGGAAAGCCGGATATTGAATTGAATATGAAAGATTACATTACTTTACCTGTAATGCAGGAAGTCTTCTTTGAACTTTTAGCCGGTGTCTCTTTGAAGAGTAAAAAATCTAGTTATGAGATAACAATAGCAGATCCAGATAACAATAATAAACCATTCGATATACCTCCCGGGTTGTTTATTGATGGTGTAGCGGTTAAAGATCCATCTATTATAGCCGGAATTGATCCTGAACTGGTTGAAAAAATAGATGTAATAAGAGGAAGATATTCTGTTGGTGATTACTTATTCTACGGATTAGTGAACATCATAACAAAGGCCGGAGATTTCAGCAATGCAACTCTTCCCGATTATGCTATCAGATTACCTTACAGAGTGATAGATCCTGTATGTTCCTTTAAGTCGCCTGATTATTCATCGGTGGAATTGAAGAAAAGCCGGATCCCTGATTTCAGAAATACACTTTATTGGAATCCATCTGTTAAACCGGATAAGGAGGGTGTAGCCAGAGTTGAGTTTTGGACATCAGATTTTGTTTCTGACTTAGAAGTTAATATTCAGGGCATTACGCCGGAAGGCAAAACATTCACGATTAAAAAAATCATTAAGGTAAAGAGATAATAAACGGCTCAAATTGTCAGTGTCTGGCTACTATTTTCAATAAGTTACATTAAGTTTTAGCTTTTGGATCTAATATGAAATCCTCCTGGGTTTCAAAAGTTACTAAATGAATATTATTTTCAAATACGGCTATTCAAGCAGACAATTGATAATAAGATATTTGCCAATTAAACTTCTGCGGCTAGCTCTTTTTTTTACATTAGTATTACTGATTAACAGTTGTATTGAACAGTTTATTCCAGAAACTACAGTGAACCAGAATTTACTTGTTGTTGAGGGTCTTATAACTGACCAACCAGGGCAAAATACAATTAAAGTTTCGACATCAATGCCTCTTGGAGTACAAAGCTACCCACAACCATTGACAGGATGTACAGTAAGCATATCAGATGATAAATCATCATCAAAAGTATTTAACCGGAAGTATAGAATAGACCAAACACTCAAGGTCTTCCGGATTTATTAAAATATATTCAAATGATACAGAACAGGAGAAAATTCATTTCGACAATGGCAGTTGGCAGTATTGCTGTACCTTTATTATCGGACCTTAAATCGTGGCTGCCTGAACAGGGTAAAGTCCGCTACCCAATAAGTTTGTTTTCTAAGCCTCTTGATAACTATGATTTTGATTTTATATGCGATTGTATTGCCAGATCAGGAATTGGAGGAATCGACCTGACAGTTCGTCCGGGAGGAAAAGTTGAGCCGGGAGCGGTTGAAACATCTTTACCGAAACTTATTCACACGGCTGGTAAATTCCATCTGGTAACTGACATGATAGTTACAGGAATAGTTTCTGCTGCAGATCCTTATACTGAAAATATATTAAGGACCGCTTCAGATTCCGGTGTAAAATACTATAGACTGGGTTGGTTTGAATATGATTATAAAAGTGGTATATGGGAGACACTTCAGAAATACAGAACCAGTTTAATTGATATAGCTGAACTTAACCGGAAATATAAGATTCATGGTGGTTATCAGAACCACTCCGGAGAATGGGTAGGCGGACCGGTATGGGATTTGCATGAACTTCTTCGAGATTTTCAACCGGAATTTTTAGGCAGTCAATATGATGTACGGCATGCAATGGTAGAAGGTACCGATACATGGATGATCGGTATGCGTCTGATAGCCAGCCATATAAAAACTCTGGCAATAAAAGATTTTATGTGGAAAACTGCAGGAGGCAAACCAGAACCTGTCTCTGTCCCTCTGGGTGAAGGGATGATTGACTGGGACCTCTACTTTAAAATGGTGAAGGAACTCAATATACTTGCTCCAATAACTCTGCATATAGAGTATCCGTTGCTCGAACAAGGTGAAGAAAAGCTTTCACTGATTCAGCAACAGGAAATAATTGTCAGGAAACTTAAAAAGGATACGGATTTCATTAGCGGCTATCTGAGAAAGTATCAACTAATCTGATTTATTTGACATGAATTGAAGAGCCCAGTTAACTTTTTCTTAATTTTAAAGACTTTTTTCAATCAATTCTGGAATCTGATTCTCACGAAATTTCATGAAGGCTAGTCAATGCGCAGATTTATTATACTAATCCTTATCTTTTTTGTCTTTTTTACCGGGTCCGACCTTTTTGGCATCGCCCGAGGCTATTACGGGCAACTCTACATTAATACAGGTTTGCAGGATTCAATTAAAGAAAATCAGGTTCTTTATAATGGCAGATTATGGAGGAACATTTATTATCTGGTGCAGGACGATCAATTTCTTTTTTCAAAAGAGTTTCTGCCGGGATCATTGTCAGTTAGAGGTAAAACATTTACAAATATCCCTCTTAAGTATGATTTATTTGCTGATGAAATCCTGACCCCGGTCGACCCGGGAGGAATATTGCAACTGAACAAGGAGATGGTTGACAGTTTTTCTATTTCCTTTCAAAATAAGACATATCAGTTTATCAAGTTGCAGGATGATAGTTTGAAAGGATCACAAAGATATTTTAATGTTTTGTATAAAGGCAGGACAGGCCTTTATCTTAAGTACACTAAAAAAATTGGAAAGCTCGCCGTTGAAGGTAAATATGATAAGTTTTATCAGTTAATCCGGATCTGTTTTGTGAAAGATAATATAGTTTATACGATCAGGCGTAAAAGTGATTTATTGAAGGTTTTAATTGAAGATAAAGCTTTGATTAAAAGTTTCATTAAAAAAAATAAACTGGACATTACAGAAAAAAATCCCGAAAGCTTTATTCCTGTTATCCGGTATTACGATAGTCTGAACCAATAGACCTTTACCTATGAAATTAAAGATCCTTCTGCTGGTTTTGTTATTGCTATTATCTCACAAGCTGAGAGCACAGGAGAAATATACATTGCCGGAGAATTTCAAGGACCTTACCTTCAAGCAATTTGCAGCAAGGACTGAAAAGCTTTTTGCTGTGAAATATTTCTATAAAGAGGAGTGGGTGCGCGACCTGAAGATTGGGGACTATCCGGATTGTTCGGGCTTATCATGCCTTCTCGATAACCTTTTTAAAGGAACCTCACTTTACTATATCATTGAAGAATCAGGAAATATAGTGATAACCAATAGGTTTGCGATTAAAGTTTTAGTTGCGCCATCGGAAAAAGGTAATAATTTCCTGCCGCCGGGTGAATTTGGAGGTACTAGTGAAAACCAGCATACCGAGGGAAATGCATCTGTTGAGGTCGGGAACCCGGTTGAAAAGAACAAACCCGGAAATGTTGTCCTTTCAGGATATATCAGAAATTCAGAAACTAAGGAACCTGTATCCGGTGTAACTGTCTTCATTCAGAAAATCTCACTGGGAACAATTTCAAATGAATTTGGCTATTACTCCCTGACTTTACCCAGGGGAATTCACTTTCTCCAGTTTTCATTCATCGGTATGAGAGAGAAAACTGTCAATCTGAATCTTTACGGAACCGGGGAACTAAATGTTGATATGAAGAGTGTTTTAATTCCTTTAAAAGAAGCGGTTGTATCAGCACAGAAAAGTATAACACTCCAGCGATTTGAGGTTGGAGCAGAAAAGATCAACATAGCTTCTTTTAAGTTGTTGCCAACATCGATGGGGGAATCAGATATAATAAAAAGTGTTCTCTTAATTCCTGGTGTTCAGTCTGTTGGAGAGGGCTCCGCCGGTTTTAACGTACGCGGTGGGTCTGCTGACCAGAACCTGATTCTTCTCTATGGGGCACCTATATACAATTCCTCACATTTCTTTGGATTCTTTTCTGCAGTCAACTCCGATATAATAAAGGATGTTACATTATATAAAGGTGGAATCCCCAGCCGATATGGAGGGCGGATTTCCTCCGTTCTCGACATCGGATCAAAAGAAGGAAACAGAAAAGAATTTGAAGGGAATGTTGGTATAAGCCCTATTACAGCCCATATATCGTTGGAAGGTCCGCTGATAAAAGATACTCTCACTTATATCTTCACGGCTCGAAGCACGTATTCAAACTGGATATTCGGATTGTTAAAGAACCCCGAACTTCACAATAGCAGGGCATCATTCTATGACCTGAATGGCAAAATAACCTATGACTTTAATAAGAATAATAAAATAGATATCTCTGCTTATGTAAGCCACGATAGCTTCAAATTTAATTCTGACACAACTTACGGTTATAACAATACTATCCTGGCTTTAAAGTGGAGGCATTTCTTCAACAGCAGGTTCTTCTCAGCATTTTCAGTTAATAACAGCTCTTATAGTTATGATATTTCGAGTCAGTATCTTACAACGGAGGCTTTTATTCTTTCCCATAAATTAAACAGCACAGGACTGAAGGCAGACTTCAACTGGTTTCTAGGCAGAAATGAGATCAATTTTGGTCTCGATCTTACACGATACGCAGTTGTGCCTGGCAGCTATCAGCCATATAATGATTCATCACTGGTAGTCCCTAATACGCTCCGGAAAGAAAAGGCATGGGAGGGAGCCTTATATATCGATGATAAATTTCAGCTTACCGATTTCCTTTCAGTAAATGCAGGAATGCGATTGTCTTCTTTCTTTACATTTGGTCCGCAGAGTGTAATGGTTTATAATCCAGGATATTCAAAAAGCTTATCAACGATTACAGATACACTGAATTATAAACCATGGGAGATTGTGAGTAAATACGGCGGCCCTGAGTTCAGAGTCTCACTGAATTTCAGGATAACAAACAAGAATTCTTTCAAGATCAATTATAACAGAACACGGCAATACCTGCACCTGCTTTCAAATACCACATCAATATCACCAACTGATACATGGAAGTTGTGTGATTCTTACGTGAAACCACAGATCGGTGACCAGGTAGCGGTCGGATTTTATGAAATGCTCTTCAGAAATAACATCGAGGCTTCAGCCGAACTTTACTATAAGGCAATAAGGAATATGATTGACTTTAAAGGAGGTACTGACTTCATCATGGATGCAAATATTGAGAAAGATATAGTAAATGTATTAGGAAAAGCTTACGGGCTGGAACTTGTACTTAAAAAGACCGAAGGAAAACTCAGGTACAGTATTGGCTATACCTATTCAAGAACATTTATTAAAAGTGTTACCTCATTCAGTGAAGAAATTATTAATTCAGGCAAATGGTTCCCTGCCAATTTTGATAAGCCGAATGATCTTATTATCACGTTTAATTATATCTTCTCCCGCAGGTTCAGTATTTCATCGAACTATACATGGAGCACTGGGCGGCCAATAACATATCCGGTTGCAACATATCAGATGTATGATGACATACTGGTCCACTACTCCGACAGGAATAAATACAGGATCCCTGATTATTCGAGGCTGGATCTCTCTTTCCAGGTGAACGGAAATTTAAGATCACATAGAATGGTACATCCAAACTGGACATTCTCAGTATACAATCTTTTGGGAAGACAAAATGTTTATTCAATATATTTCAAGAAGGTGGGAGATTTATATACCGGTTACAAACTGTCGGTTTTTGGCAGAGCAATACCATCTGTTACCTGTAGTTTTGATTTTTAGATGAAATGATATCAGATATTCGCAGATATTCATCGATTTTGGCTTCGCCGGGTTCCGATTTGTCGGAACGAGTCAGACGCAGTCAAAAATTTATTTTTATTCTGTTCTTAGTTCTCCTGAATAGTTGTATTACTCAATTTGTTCCTCAGATCGAGGAGGAGAAAGAACTTCTCGTCGTTCAGGGTTTAATAACTGATCAGCACGAAACCGATACAATTAAGCTTTCAGAATCATTGCCTCTGGGACAGATAGATAAAGAAAAACCTGTACATGGATACAGTGTAACTATATCCGATAATCTTGGCAATATTGTCTATTTGTCAGAAACAGTTCCAGGAACATACGTTACCCCATCATCTTTTCAAGGTGTAATCGGACGCTTTTATACTCTGCATGTGAATTCAAATTCTGTGACCAGAAATCTTAATTACGAGTCAAATCCAATGGAGATGAAACCTGTTCCTCCTATTGATAGTTTATATTATGAAAAAACAGTTATTGAAAAGGCGAATCCTGCTGAGTTTTTCAGAGGTATTGACGGCTGCCAGATTTACCTGAACACTTATGATCCGGAAAGTAAATGCCGATATTTCAGGTGGGATTTTGCAGAAACATGGATACTCAGGCTACTCTTTCCTGTTCCTAATCAAACATGCTGGATATCAGATAAATCACATTCAATAAATATTAAAAGCACCGTTGCATTTGATGAATCTAGGATAACAAGGTACCCAATAAATTATATAACAAATATTACCGACAGATTAACAAGAAAATACAGCATCCTGGTGAATCAATATTCTTTGAATGAAGATGAGTATATTTATTGGGAAAAAATACAGAATATTGCTGTACAGGTTGGAGGACTTTATGATGTAATTCCTGCCTCAGTCCAAAGCAATATCAAATGCATAGAGGATCCGACCGAAAAGGTATTAGGATACTTCAGTGTTTCGGCAAAATCCTCAAAGAGGCTATTCATTAAAGATAATTTTGAAGGGATTATTTATAGATATGGCGATTGCCCTACAGATACAATCCCTTATGTTGACCCTCCGGGATTGGGCATAACTGTCTGGATTCTTGATGATGAACCAAATTATACTCCTCCCTTTAGAATCCTAACCGATAAAAAGGGATGTGCAGATTGTACAGTACGTGGTTCAAATGTAAAACCCGATTTCTGGGAAGATAAATAACTGATTATGATAAAAAAGCAACATATAATATTTTTGCTGATCTTACTTCTGGTAAGTAGTTGTGTAACTCAATTTGTTCCCCAGATTGAGGAGGAGAAGGAACTTCTTGTCGTTCAGGGTTTAATAACAGATCAGCACGAGACTGACACTATTAAACTTTCAAAATCACTGCCGCCTGGGGAAGTAACTGCTGCCAAACCCGTTGGTGGATGCAACGTTTCAATATCCGATAATCTTGGCAATGTAGTCAGTCTCACAGAATCAGTTCCGGGAACATACCTGACCCCATCTTCATTTTATGGAGTAATAGGACGATCTTATACGTTACATATCAAGACAAATTCTGAATCCGGTAATCTTACTTATGAATCATATCCGATGGAGATAGTCCCAGTTCCACCTATTGACAGTATATACTATGAAAAAACAGTTATTGAGAAACCAGCTGGATTTTTTAAGGGAGTTGATGGTTGTCAGATTAAATTGGATACTCATGATCCTGAAAATATATGCAAATATTACAGATGGGATTTCTCAGAGACATGGGAATTCAGACTTCTTTTTGATGTGCCAAATCAGACATGCTGGATAAAAGATAAATCTCATTCAATAAATATTAAAAGTACAGTTGCTTTTAATAAAGCCATGATAAAAAGTTATCCTATAAATTATATAACAAATGTCACAGACAGGTTGAAAAGAAAGTACAGCATTTTAGTAAATCAGTATTCACTGAATGCAGATGAATATTTCTATTGGGAAAAAATTCAGAATATTGCAATACAGGTAGGAGGTCTTTATGATATAATCCCTGCTTCTGTTCCGAGTAATCTTTACTGTGTTGAGAATCCCTCTGAGAAGGTGTTGGGCTATTTTAGTGTTTCAGCCAAATCATCTAAAAGACTTTTTATAACAGATAATTTTGAAGGTATTATAGACAGATATAACAAGTGCATTACTGATACTGTATACTCTCCTGATTTCCCGGGAGTTAATATTACTGCCTGGATTCTGTTTGCCCATAAATGTGGAGGCCCGCCATGCGTGCCATTTTATGAAATCACGACTAATGAGGGATGTGCTGACTGTACTTTAAGAGGAACAAAAGTAAAACCTGATTTCTGGGTTGATGATAAATAACAAATTTCAGATGAAAGTATTTTAAATGATAAATAGATTAAAAACTGCGATTCTTTTTCTGATACAGCTCCTGTTTCTGGAGAGTATTTATGGTCAGACACCACTAAATATGACTGATTATCTTAGTCAAAGATTCTTAAAATACTGTAAATCTGTTCCGAGAGAGGAGATATATATTCACACTGACAGAGAGGAGTATATATCAGGAGAAGATTTCTGGTTTAATGTTTATTTGATTGACAGGCAGAGTTTAAAGCCATCTCTAAATAGCCGTATTGTATACTTTGAATTGTTGAATAACGAAAACAGGCCAATCATACAAAAACGGATACTTGTCGATAAGGGATCAGGTCCGGGACAAATTGTACTCCCCGACACTTTAAGTACAGGCATCTATACCATAAGGGCCTATACCAGCTGGATGAAAAATTTTCTTCCGTATAATTGCTTTGCGAAGGACATTACTGTGTATAATACAATAAGTCCCAAAGTCTTTAAAGGGAAATTAAATACAGGTGATTTCATAAAGAAAGAAAATAATAATAATATTACCCGGGAGATTAAAAACACCGGGGTAATTCTTAAAGTTAATAATTCCAAGCAAGATAACCTGGAAATAATCATAAGTTCAGATAATAAATTCCGGTCTGAAAACAATAGCCTTTTTTACATTTTTATTCAGACTCATGGCAATATTAACCATGTAAGTGCTGAAAAGATGACAGAAGATACAACAAATATCAATATTCCCAAGTCTGTGCTTAGTACCGGAATTAATCAGATAACAATATTTAATTCCAAAGGTGAACCGGTTTGTGAAAGATTTATTTATACACCGGAAAAGAAAATTAATTTTCTTACGCTTCATTCTTTGGATAGTTGTGGCTTGAGGAATAAAATCACCGTTGATATTGACCCCGGAAATGAGGCACCTGCCCTATTGAATTCAACAAATCTAAGTATATCAGTTGCTCCCCTGACAAATGACATGGAAATCATGTATATGGATGATTACCTGGTATTTGGTACAGAGTACGGATTGGCAGGACGGAATACGGTTAACGGTGTAAAAATAAAAGAGCTTCCTACTGAAATCATGGATAGTCTGCTTTTAAATGTCAGAAGTAACTGGATTGACTGGGCAAATATACTATCCACGGATCTTCCTCATTATAAGTACCAGATTGAAAAAGAAGATCACCTCCTTTTGGGAAAACTTTTTACCACTGATCAGCAAGCAGTTCATTCTGGCGAAATTCTTTTGATGTGTACGCCTGGTAAAGAGGCAGAATTTCGATATGCCAAAACAGATAATGAAGGTAATTTTAGTTTCAATGCTCATATAGATGAAGGGCTTAAGGATTTAATAATCATGCCAGATGATGTTAGCAAAAATCACAAAATTAATATCGAATCATCATTTTCTGATCAATATCTTCAGTCTGGTGTATCTGTTGATTCAACCACACGGCCAATACCTCCTCACGTATCAAAGTTGAGTGTGAACCATCAGGTGCAGAAAATTTATGGCATTCCTGCTCCTGGAGACCCATTGAATCCGGTTTTTCCACCGTTAAAACCATTAAGATTTTATGGCAAACCTGATATAGAACTAATTCTGGCGGATTACATTAGCCTGCCTGTTATGAATGAGATCTTTTTTGAACTTTTACCTGGCGTATCTCTCAAAAAGAAAAAGTCCACTTACGAAATATCAATAACTTATCGTGTTAATGATGATCAGTTTGTTACCTCACCATGTTTAATGATAGATGGAGTAATAATAAAAGATGCATCAATGATAGCTAATCTTGATCCTGAAATTGTTGAGAAAATTGACGTTATTAAGGAAAAGTATCTGGTTGGAAAATATATTTTCTCCGGAATAGTAAATGTAATTACTAAGTCGGGCGAATTTAGTTGTGTCTCACTTCCCGACTATATGATCAGGCTGCCTTACAGGGTAATAGATCCCGTCAGGTCATTTGTTTCCCCTGATTATTCATCTGAAAAAACGTTGGAAAGCAGGATACCCGATTATAGAAATACACTTTATTGGAATCCATCTGTTAAGCCTGACAAAGATGGTAAAGCCATAATTGAATTCTGGAGTTCTGATAATAAATCAGACTATATAATTAATATTCAGGGCATTACAGAAGAAGGAAAAACATTCTCCCTTCAAAAAATCATTAAGGTAAAATAAGTTAGTAACTATCTCAACCTCCCTGACTTTCTACCCCCAACCCCCTATATGGGGGGCTTTGGACCAAAATACATTATTTTATAATCAACTCTTTGGATCCCGGAGCTTTGAAATTTTTCGATGTATCATCAAGTATAAGGATCCAGTCATTACCTCTGCCACCGGTGGGTGGTGTAAATTTACGGGTACCTGTTCCGGGGAATGTTTCAATCAGCTTACTTTCTCCCTTTCGTGGATCGAACCAGTAAGCTGTGACAGATTTAGCTCCGATCTTAGCCAATTGAATCTCAGCAGTCCATCCTGTTGGGAAATAGACAAATGCATATCCGTCACCCCGGGTAGCAACAACATAATCTGTTTCTGGGAAATAAGCAGGGCTAATTAAAGACTGATCAGGCACTCTCGATAGGAATGGTCTCGATTCTAATAACCTTCGGGCATGAATAAGATCACATGCTCCCGGCAGGTCAAGCACATCGTACCAGTTGTGACGTGCCAATCCAATAGGCTCTCTGACAGGTGTCAGAAACTGCCATACAGGATGACAACCGTATGTATGTCCGAATGAGCCGCTGAAAAGATTCCAATACAGAGCCTGTCGCACATCGGCGTCATTATACCAGCCAAGTACATCGGGATTCCAGTTGACAGGGTGATCTTCATATCGGGATTCACCATCAAAGCATGGTTTCATAGGTTTCAGTTCGTAATCACGAACAATTAACCTTTTGTAAATTGCATAACTACGCTGACCATGTCCGGTCTGACACATATTGAAATCTAGCCATTTGCTGTCCTGGAACCAATCTGAAGAACTACGTTCCCCGCCCGGATGAAATGTCATAAGGTGATTTTTATCAACCGATTTTATTCCTTCTGCAAGAGAGTCCCATATAACTTTATTATCACCTCCGCCATCCCTGTCTCCACCAATTATCCATATAATATTCTGAAAATCTTTATAACGATTTCCTATCCACTGACCATATCCGAATGCGTTTTCTTTATTGAATATCACCGGTCCAATACCCCATTTCTTGTCAACTTTGTCTCCCCATGTCGGCAAAAGCCCAATAAACATCCCTTTTTCCCCGGCTTTCTTAATCACCCAGTCGACATAAGCAAAATAGGCTTCATTGGGTTTAAGCGGATCATTGCTGATTAATGGTTTATTGCCATCTGCATTTGGGATATTCAAACCATCAAATTCGGCAAGAGCAACTGCCTGAATTACAGTAAATCCTTTAGCACGGCGGTTTTCAAGGTACCTTTCAACTTCATCCTTATTAAGACGGTGAAATAATTCCCAACCGGTATCACCCAGATAGAAAAATGGTGTTCCATCTTCAAAAATCAAAAAACGTCTGTTTTCTGATATTTTCAGTTTACCATGATTAAAATCTATTGAAACTCCCTGCCAAGGTACTTCCTGTGCAGACAAAATATTGACTGTTATTAAAATTAATGCTATTGAAATTATCAAATGTTTCATCTTTGGATCTGATTATGATCTCACTAATATATAGAAATTCCAAGACTTTCATAAATGTTATACATATTCTATAGGATATTTAACTTGACAAATTAGTAAATTAGAGTCCTCGAAAGTTCTAAAATACCAGTTGTAATTTTTTATATAATGAGAAAAGTAATTTTAGGTATCACTCTGGTTTTTGTCCATTTATTAACCCAGGCACAAACCTACCCGTTTCAGAATACCCGTCTTTCGGAGGATGAACGGATTAGGAATCTTATTTCATTAATGACAACAGATGAAAAAATAAATTGTCTCTCAACCCGCATTTCTGTTCCCCGTCTTGGAATAAAAGGCACCCATACCATTGAGGGACTTCATGGTCTGGCATACAGCGGTCCGGCTAACTGGGCCGTGAAAGGAGCTAAAGCTTCACCAACTACGACATTTCCGCAGTCAATCGGCCTGGCCGAAATGTGGGATCCTGAGATGATTGAAAAGGTTGCCGGATGGGAGTCCACTGAAAGCAGGTATCTCGCTCAAAATAAAAACTTCGGAATTTCAGGACTAATAGTTTTTGCCCCGAATGCTGACCTAGGCAGGGATATCAGATGGGGAAGAACAGAGGAATGTTATGGTGAAGATCCATTCCTGACCGGAACTCTTGTAACTGCTTATGTGAAAGGACTTCAGGGCAATAACCCGGTCTATTGGAAAACAGCTTCCTTAATGAAACACTTTCTTGCAAACAGTAATGAGAATAACAGGGCATATAACAGCTCTGATTTTGATGAAAGGTTATTCCGCGAATATTATTCATATGGATTTTATAAGGGAGTGACAGAAGGTGGATCGCAGGCATTTATGGCTGCCTACAATAAATATAATGGTATTCCGTGTGCAGTCAGTCCCGTATTGCGCAACGTAACTATGAAAGACTGGGGATTAAGAGGCATTATATCAACTGATGGCGGTGCATTTAAACAACTGTTAACCACACATGCATATTATTCTTCTTTGCCTGTTGCTGCTGCAGAATGTATTAAAGCCGGAATTACTATGTTTCTCGATGATTACAGACCTTCAGTTAAAGAAGCATTAGAGAAGGGGTTAATAACTGAAAAAGATATTGAAGAAGCTATTTATGGAAATTTCAGAGTTCTACTTAAATTGGGATTATTCGATAATTCACCCCAAAATCCTTATTCAGAGATAGGAATTGCTGATACAATAGCTCCATGGACAAAACAGGAAGCAAGGGAGCTTGTCAGGAAGGCTACTGAAAAATCAATTGTACTCTTGAAGAACGAAAAGATGCTTCTCCCTCTTCAGAAGGAAAAGATAAAATCAATTGCAGTGATCGGCCCCTCCTCAAATTCAGTTATATCAGACTGGTATTCAGGAATACCTCCTTATAGAATAAGCATTTTACAGGGTATTAAAAATGAAGCCGGCGAAAATGTTGTCATCAGGTTTGCAGCCGGTAACAAGGCTGATTCCGCTGTTATTGCGGCGAAGGAAAGTGATGTTGCTATTGTGTGTATAGGAAATAATCCACTCAGTTATGGATTGGGCTGGGGACAAAACCATGTTGCAAGTGATGGTCGTGAAGATATTGACAGGCAGGCAATTACTATTGAGCAGGAAGACCTGGTAAGACTGGTTCTTGCTGCAAATCCAAAAACCATACTTGTCATGGTTTCCAGTTTCCCGTATGCAATAAACTGGTCAAAAGAACATGTCCCTGCAATCTTGCATGTCAGTCAGTCTAGTCAGGAAATGGGCAATGCAATAGCTGATGTGCTCTTTGGTAAAGTAAGCCCGTCAGGACGGTTAGTACAGACATGGATATCTTCAATTGATCAGTTGCCTCCGATTCTGGACTATAATATCAGGCATGGCAGAACTTATATGTATAAGAAAAATGAATCGCTGTTCCCGTTTGGCTACGGGTTGACTTATACAAATTTCACATACTCAGGATTAAAATCTGAAAAAAAATCTCTTAAAAATAATGAAGTGGTCAATATCAATTTTAACCTTCAGAATAACGGAAACTTCGACAGTGATGAAGTGACTCAGCTTTATGTGAGTTTCCCTGAATCCAAAGTAGAGCGACCGGTAATAGCATTGAAAGGTTTTAAACGGGTATTTGTAGCCAAAGGGGAGACTGTTCAGGTATCAATCCCTCTGAAAGCCTCCGATCTGACTTACTGGGATGTTGATAAGCAGACCTTTGTTCTTGAAAAGGGCACTTTAAAGTATTCTATAGGATCTTCCTCTGAGGACTTTAAACTTAACGGAGAGATTCTGATTAATTAGAACTTGTCCCCTGGAGAATTGTCAAATACATGATAATTGTCATGTATTTGTATTCTGTTTAACTTTCTGTCATAACTTGTACAACGAATTCATTTTATTCTGGTATCTAATATCAAAAAGCTTAACAGCACGATTATTTTGAAATAAATGTATTTTCTGAAATATTCAATATTGCTATAATATGTTCACTTATTCTATTAATTTTGCGACAAATTATATAATATCTGGTATAAATAGTAATAAATTGAAAAAGAGTAAGCCGGATTTTAACAGGATTGCCATTAAGGTTGGAAGTAATGTTATTACACAAACGGATGGATCACTCAATGACGGAAGAATTTTACGTCTGGTTGAGGATGTGGCAATTCTATACAAACAGGGGATCGAAGTTGTTTTAATTTCATCGGGAGCTGTTGCAGCCGGACGAAGTGAAGTATCTCCATCAAAAAGAACAGACATAATAGCCGCTAAACAGATATGGGCAGCAATCGGACAGGTTAAACTGATGTCAAGTTATCAGTTTCTCTTCGGCAAATATGGGATTCAGGCTGGTCAGCTACTTGCAACAAAGGAGAGCTTCAGGGACCGGAGGCATTATCTGAATATGAAGACCTGTATTTCAGCTATGCTTGAGAATCGTGTATTGCCAATTGTAAATGAGAATGATACAATTTCCATAAATGAACTTATGTTCACCGATAACGATGAATTGTCTGGTCTTATTTCATCAATGATGGACTGTAAATCGCTTATCATCCTTTCTAATGTTGATGGTGTTTATAATGGAATTCCGGGAAAGAAGGGAACTGAACTTATTTCCAGGATAGACGAAAAATCTGAGGATCTGGAGAAGTACATCTCCTCTGTGAAATCCGGATTCGGCAGGGGTGGAATGGTAACTAAGTGTACCATTGCACGTAAGATAGCTTCTCATGGTGTTGATGTTTTTATAGCAAACGGAACCAGGGATTCTATAATAACTGATATTGTCAGGAGAAAAGATGTTCCTTATACTCATTTTATTGCAAATAGTAAAAGGGAAACCGGAGTGAAAAAATGGCTTTCGCATTCCGATACTTTTGCTAAAGGTGCTGTGGTCATAAATACAGGTGCGAAGAAAGCACTGCTTGACGAAAAGGCAACCAGCCTGCTTATGATAGGTATAACCAGGGTAGATGGATTTTTCAGAAGCGGAGATATCGTCAGGATTGTTGATGAAGATGGAAACAATATCGGGTTAGGTAAGTCGCAATACGACTCGGAAAAGACTGAGCAGAATATGGGAGAAAAGCTCGGCAAACCATTTATTCATTATGATTATATGGTTATTAATGAGAAGAGTAAGTCATCTGTCATGGAATAGAGAATAAGATTCAAAAAGTGAATTATCGAATGGATTGTACACCTCTTTTCAGAAACGCAAAAAAAGCCAGCCGGGCATTAACTGTTCAGGACAGTAAAATTATTAATAAGATTCTTTTATCAGTTGCCTCGAAGGCTGTTGAAAATACGGAATACATTTTATCTGAAAATGAAAAGGATCTGGCTTTGATAGATGAATCAGATCCCTTATATGACCGTCTGCTTCTGAATGCCGGCCGGATTGAGAGCATTGCTTCGGATATCATGAGTGTAGTGAACCTGCCCAGTCCTCTTGGCCTTATTCTGATGAAAAATACACCACAAAACGGGTTGATAATTTCAAAAATATCAGTTCCATTCGGTGTGGTTGGTGTAATTTACGAATCAAGACCGAATGTCACGTTTGATGTATTTTCTCTCTGTCTGAAATCGGGGAATGTCTGTATACTTAAAGGAGGAAGTGATGCAATCCACTCTAACACTGCTATTGTGAAGATTATCAGGAAAGTACTTCAAGAATATGGAATTAACCAGGACATTTTGACACTTCTGCCGGTTGGACGGGAAGAAACCACTCAGTTATTAAATGCCCTGGAATATGTCGATCTGATAATTCCGCGTGGAAGCAGGGGACTAATTGATTATGTGAGGGATAATGCCTCTATTCCGGTTATTGAGACAGGAGCCGGCATTTGTCATACTTATTTTGATGAGTCCGGAGACAAAGAGAAAGGCCGGGAAATAGTTAACAATGCAAAGACACGCAGAGTGAGCGTCTGTAATGCTCTTGATTGCCTGATAATACATTCAAAACGCCTGAATGATCTTGATTATATTGTTGGTCTTTGTTCTGAATCAAGAGTTGTTATCTATGCAGATGAAAAATCATATGGAGCATTAATAGGCAGATACCCGTCAGATCTTCTTCAAAAAGCTACAATTGAGTCATATGGCACAGAATTTCTTTCTTACAAAATGGCCATTAAAACTGTTAATTCATTTGAAGAGGCAGTAGATCATATTTCCGACTATGGATCTAAACATAGTGAAGCCATCATTTCTGAGAACAAAAACAATATTCAATTGTTTTATAATGTCGTAGATGCATCATCAGTTTATGCGAATGCATCAACCGCATTTACCGATGGGTCGGAATTTGGACTAGGAGCTGAAATCGGTATCTCAACTCAGAAACTGCATGCAAGGGGACCGATGGCACTGGGGGCCTTGACAACCTACAAATGGATAATTGAAGGAAACGGGCAAATAAGAAAATAAACTATTAAAAATTAGCGCTTTATGATATTTGACTTTGAGATAATCGATTCTTTCTACAGGCTGTTAGACTCACGAATATTAGGAATAAGAAAAAAGATTGAACACCCTTTGACCTTAAGTGAAAAAATTCTATTCAGCCATATTTATCAGAAAGATCAGACAAAATCTATAAGCAGGGGCGTTGATTATGTTGATTTTCTGCCCGATCGTGTAGCAATGCAGGATGCCACAGCTCAGATGGCAATATTGCAATTTATGATGGCAGGGAAAGATACTACTGCTGTTCCGACTACGGTTCATTGTGATCATCTTATTCTTGCACAATCAGGAGCTGAAGCGGACCTGAGGTCTGCCGGAATACTAAATAAAGAGGTGTATGAATTCCTGAGTTCTGTGTGTAATAAATATGATATCGGATTCTGGAAACCAGGGGCCGGTATTATTCACCAGATAGTTCTTGAGAATTATGCTTTTCCGGGTGGAATGATGATCGGAACAGATTCACATACTCCTAATGCTGGAGGATTGGGAATGATTGCTATCGGTGTAGGTGGCGCTGATGCAGTTGATGTATTGGCTGGAATGGGTTGGGAATTGAAATTTCCAAAAATCATTGGGATAAAGCTGACAGGTAAACTTAGTGGTTGGTCCTCAGCAAAAGACATTATTTTAAAAATATCTGGATTACTTACTGTAAAAGGGGGAACAGGAAATATTATCGAATATTTCGGAGAAGGCGCTGAATCACTTTCATGTACCGGAAAAGCTACAATTTGTAATATGGGGGTCGAAACCGGGGCTACCTGCTCCATCTTCAGCTTTGACAATTCAATGAAGGAGTATCTTGTGGCAACCGGAAGAAAAGAAGTTGCTGACCTTGCTCAGAAGAACAGTGTTCATCTGTCCGCTGACAGTGAGGTTTATGCTGATCCGGCCAGATATTATGATCATTATCTGGAGATAAACCTTTCTGAACTTGAACCATATATTAATGGCCCCTATACCCCGGATCTGGCGACTCCTATCTCGCATATGAAAGAGGAAGCTTTAAAAAATAAATGGCCTCCAAATGTGGAAGTCGGACTCATAGGATCGTGCACAAATTCGTCATATGAAGATATTTCACGGGCAGCATCTGTGGTAAAGGATGCTTTATCTAAAAATCTGGTTGCAAAATCTGAATTCACGATTAATCCGGGTTCTGAGCAGATCAGGTTAATTGCAGAACGTGATGGTTTCCTCGAATTATTCAGAAAAATAGGAGGTGAAGTATTCGCAAATGCCTGTGGTCCGTGTATCGGACAATGGTCACGTAAAGATGCTGATAATAAAAAGGTTAATACAATCATCCATTCCTTTAACAGGAACTTTTCAAAACGCACAGACGGGAACCCTAATACATATGCTTTTGTCGCTTCCCCTGAAATAGTTACAGCCATTGCCCTTTCAGGTAAACTCACATTTAATCCCATAACTGATACATTGATAAATGCTGACGGGAAAGAGGTACGATTAGCTGAACCTGAAGGACTAAATCTGCCTCCTGATGGTTTTGGAAATGTTGATTCGGGATATCAGAAACCGCTACATGGACAGAATGGAGAGAAGATAATAATTGCTGCTGGTTCAGACAGGCTCCAATTACTTTCTCCTTTCAAAGTGTGGAATGGACAAGACTTTTTAAATCAGCCTTTACTTATTAAAGCCAAAGGGAAATGCACAACTGATCATATATCTATGGCCGGCTACTGGTTAAAATACAGAGGACATCTTGAAAATATCTCTGAGAATTACATGATTGGCGCTGTGAATTATTTTAATGATCAGACAAACAGTATTTTAAATCAATTAACAGGATCTTATGAAACAGTACCCCGAGTTGCCAGGGCATATCGTGATTCCGGATCCGGATCTGCAGTAGTTGGTGAGGAAAATTTTGGTGAAGGATCCTCACGCGAACATGCAGCAATGGAGCCCAGGTTCCTTGGTGTTAAGGTGGTACTGGTAAAATCCTTTGCAAGAATTCACGAGACTAATCTTAAAAAACAGGGCATATTAACATTAACCTTCGTGAACAAAGATGACTATAACAAGATTAAGGAGGATGACAAAATTGATATAACAGGTCTGGCTAAATTTGCTGCAGGTAACCAGTTGACTGTTACACTTACTCATTCGGACGGAACAAAGGAAAAATTCCAGGCAAACCACTCTTATAATGAATCCCAGATTGAATGGTTTAAAGCAGGAAGTGCCTTAAATATTATTAGAAAATCTAACAATAAAAATGGCTGAAAAAATCAAATTGATTGACGGGAGATTAATCGTACCTGACAATCCGGTTATCCCGTTTATTGAAGGGGACGGCACCGGCCCCGATATCTGGAAAGCATCAGTCCGAGTCTTTGATGCAGCTGTCAGCCAATCTTATAAAGGGAAAAGAAAAGTTATCTGGAAGGAGGTCCTTGCAGGAGAGAAAGCCTTTAAACTAACAGGAAACTGGATGCCGGAGGAGACATTGGCAAGTTTCAGGGAATACCTTGTTGGAATTAAAGGTCCGCTTACCACACCTGTTGGTGAAGGCATGCGTTCATTAAACGTAGCCTTACGTCAGGTCCTTGATCTTTATACATGCTACAGACCAGTCAGATACTTCAATGGAGTGCCAAGTCCTGTAAAGAATCCTGAAAAAGTGGATATGCATATTTTCAGGGAAAACACTGAAGATATATATGCCGGCATAGAGTTTATGAATGGCACCCCTGAAGCGGGAAAGGTGAAAAGATTTCTGATTGACGAAATGGGCGTTAAGTCAATCCGGTTTCCGAATACCTCATCAATCGGGATCAAACCTGTATCTGTAGAAGGAACAGAACGTCTTGTAAGACAGGCAATTAAATATGCAATTAATAAAAAATTACCATCAGTAACTCTAGTTCATAAAGGTAACATTATGAAGTTTACTGAAGGGTCTTTCATGAAATGGGGATATGCCCTGGCTGAAAGAGAATTCGGCAAAGATGTTTTTACCTGGATGCAGCATAAACAAATCTCGGAAAAGCAAGGTTTAAAGGTTGCCGATGAGATGTTGAAAAAAGCTGAAGCATCAGGTAAGGTCATAATCAAGGATGTAATTGCAGATGCATTTTTACAGCAGATATTGACCCGTCCTGCAGAATATTCAGTAATTGCCACATTGAATCTGAACGGGGATTATATCTCCGATGCACTTGCAGCTATAGTTGGTGGTATCGGGATCGCTCCGGGTGCCAATATCAATTATGAAAGCGGGCATGCAATATTTGAAGCAACACACGGGACCGCACCAAAATATGCTGATCAGGATAAAGTGAACCCTGGTTCTGTGATTCTTTCGGGAGCACTCATGTTTGATTACATGGGATGGGACAAAGTTGCAGAAAGTATCTGCTCAGGTCTGGAACGCACAATACAAAATAAGAAGGTTACCTACGATTTTCACAGGTTGATGGGAAATGCGACCTTATTAAAAACCTCCGAATTTGCAGATGCAATAATCTCTAATATCATATCTCAAACAATATAAAAATTTATTTCTAATGGAAGACAACAATTATTTTGCAAAACTGGAGAAGTCTGTAAGAGCTTCATGTCAGATTGAAAATGAACTATTTGAAGAATTTGAGGTGAAGCGTGGTCTAAGGAATAAAGATGGAACAGGGGTTTTAGTAGGGTTGACGAATATTGGTGACGTCGTCGGATATAAAAAAGAAGACGGGAAGGTAATTGCCATTCCGGGAAAATTATTGTACAGAGGGATAGATATTGAAGATATTACTAAAGGATTCCAGAAAGAGGACCGGCACGGTTTTGACGAAACTGTGTTCCTTCTTTTGACAGGACATTTGCCAGGTAAAAAGGAACTTGCAAGTTTTTCTGAACACATGGC
This sequence comes from Bacteroidales bacterium, assembly GCA_003141415.1. Classification (GTDB taxonomy): domain Bacteria; phylum Bacteroidota; class Bacteroidia; order Bacteroidales; family VadinHA17; genus LD21. The sequence goes on along the minus strand of PLLX01000164.1, from coordinate 36,486 downwards.
GTCATTGAGAGCACTTCCTGATGACTTCGTTAAAGACATGATATTATCGATGAAAGGTAAAGATGTCCTTAATATACTGGCAAGGTCGGTTTTGGGATTATATACCCTTGATGAAAAGCCAGACGATATTTCACTCGACAATATGATTAAACAATCAGTAAACATCATTGCCAAGTTTCCTACTATTGTTGCCTATTCATATCAGGCATTGCGGCATTTGTATAAAGGAAAAACACTTTCAATCCGTCATCCCCAGGTTAATCTGACAACCGCAGAGAATTTTCTTTATCTTATAAAAGGTGATTGCAAAGGATTTTCAAAACTTGAGGCTGATTCGCTCGACCTCATGCTAGTACTTCATGCAGAACATGGTGGTGGTAATAATTCCACCTTTACTATGAGAGTAACCAGTTCCTCAGAAACCGATATTTATTCTTCTGTAACTTCTGCGATCGGATCATTAAAAGGACCATTACATGGAGGAGCGAATGTAAGAGTGCTGGAGATGATGGAGGATATGAAAGTTCATATAAAAAACTGGACTGATGAAGAAGAAGTGAAGGCCCATCTTCTGAAGATACTTAATAAAAAGGCTAATGATTTTACGGGTAAAATATATGGAATAGGACATGCTGTTTATACTATTTCTGATCCCAGAGCTGCAATCCTGAAGACAAAAGCAAGAGAGCTGGCAATTGAAAAAGGTCGTCTTGATGAATTTGAACTTTATGCATTGGTTGAAAGAGTCACGCCCGAAGTTTTCAGGGTTTTCAAAGGAGAAAAATCGACAAAAATAGTTTGTATAAATGTTGATTTTTATTCTGGTTTTGTTTATGCCTGTCTTGAAATCTCAAAAGAGCTTTATACACCACTTTTTGCAATTGCAAGAGTTTCAGGATGGTGTACTCATCGGATAGAAGAACTTACTTTTTCAGCGAAAAGGATCATCAGGCCTGCATTTAAAAATGTCTATGGCAAACGCGAGTATATTCCCTTAAATGTGAGAGAACAGTAAGATGAATGAAACAATTCCCAAGTATGATGTGCTTATTGTCGGAGGCGGTATCGTAGGAACAGCCTTGCTTTATACTCTAAGTAAATACACCGACATGAAAAGCGTTGGACTTATTGAAAAATATTCCGATTTTGGTTTAGTAAACTCTGCATCGTATAATAACAGCCAAACTCTGCATTTCGGTGACATAGAGACCAACTACTCGATTGATAAAGCCAGGAATGTAAAGCGGATGGCTGATATGGTTATGAAATATCTTGAAAGTGAAAAAGATTACTCTTCAGGTAAGAAACTATTCAGTAAATACTCAAAGATGGTTCTTGCTGTTGGAGCGAATCAGGTTCAGGAATTGAAAAAGAGATATCCTGTTTTCAGTGAGCTGTTTCCAAAGTTGAAAATGATAGAAAGAGATGAGATCGGGAAAATTGAGCCAAGAGTTCTGGAGGGAAGAGATCCTGGACAGGAAATACTGGCTCTGGTTACTGAAGATGGCTATACGGTTGATTTTAAAAGACTTTGTCACTCATTTGTAGACAATGCGCTGAGAAAAAATCCTGAATTAGATATTCATCTTGATACGAAACTTATCAAGATCTCGAAAAATGAGGATCATTATACTGTTTTGACTAACAAGGGAGAGTTCAAGTCTTCAGTAGTTATTATCGCAGCCGGTGGTCATAGTCTGATGATTGCAAAGTCTCTCGGATATGGGAAAAACTTAGCAATTTTATCGATGGCAGGGAGTTTTTACACTACACCAAAAGTGCTTAATGGTAAAGTTTATACAATACAGGTACCAAAACTACCTTTTGCGGCAATTCATGGGGATCCTGAGGTTCACAATGAGCAGATAACCAGGTTTGGTCCGACGGCAAAACCAATATTTCAGCTGGAAAGGCATAACATGTCAACCTTCTTGGAATATTGGAAAACCTTTGGACTAGGATTGAGCCCTATACTTAGTCTGCTTAAAATTATATCTGATAAGATTCTTTTAAACTACATTCTTATCAATTTTCTTTATGATTTGCCATTTATTGGTAAGCGTCTGTTTATCAGAGAGGTAAGAAAAATAGTACCATCTCTTAAATTAAGCGAACTTAGATATGCCAAAGGAATAGGTGGGACAAGGCCACAAATAGTAAATAATACCACAAGGAAACTTGAAATGGGTGAGGCGAAACTTTCTGGTGAAAAAATTATTTTTAATATAACTCCTTCACCGGGGGCTTCCACATGTTTGGGAAATGCCTACTCTGATACTTCCCTGATCATTGAGTTTCTGGATAATAAGTATAAATTCAATAAGGAGGCATTTGAAAAGGATCTGATGTAGAAATAGTTGTCCTTTAGGGAAGTTACGCTCCTGCATAAACCAGCAATGCCAACCCTGCTAAATATGCAATAAACATAAAGAATATCAAGGTGTTAACCGATTTTGATGCTCCTTTGAATTCCTTCCAGATAAATACTCCCCATAGTGCAGCAATAAGAGTGGCCCCTTGTCCTAAACCGTATGATATCGCAAATCCGGCCTTACCTGAAGCAATGATACTCATTGACATTCCAATGTTCCAGATTACACCTCCAAGCACACCATTAAGATGGACATCAAAGCTTCCTTTCGTATAATCCTTAAATGTGAGAGGTTTCCCTTCAAAAGGTCGCTTCATTATCAGGTAGTTGAAAAGGAGATTGCTTAAAAACACTCCAATTGCAAAAAAGAATATTGCTGAATATGGGGTCAGTTTTCCAGCTTCCGGTGCCTCAAAACTGGAAACCATTGAACTTGCTACAAAACGATAGAAAAGAGCCATGAGAATACCGGCTGATATAGAAAGTGAAACTCCTTTTCCTGAAACCTTCTTTAAAGAGAGACTATGTTTTTTATATGCGACGGCATCGATAATAATTGCTACAACAACCAATGCAACACCTCCGAATAGTATGTTTGCATTACCATGCGGAGCAAAAACATAATTGATAATAACACCCAGCACCAGGGCAATTCCAACCCCAACCGGAAATGCAACAGCCATCCCGGCAATTGCCATCGCTGCCACAAGTAATATGTTGGAGGCATTAAAGATTACGCCACCAATCATAGCGTGCAAAATATTGTGTGGTTCAGCCTGTTTTATATCCTGGATAAACCCTCGTCCGCTTTCGCCCGAGCTGCCGAGGGTAAAACCAAGTAAAACTGAAAACAGAAGAATACCTAAGGCATAATCCCAGTAAAAAAGTTCAAAACGCCATGATTTACCTGTCAGCTTCTGGGTATTTCCCCATGAACCCCAGCAGATCATTGTTATAATACAAAGAATTATGGCGAGCGTGTAACTTTGTGGTATGAACATGATAAAAGAGTTTTGAGTTTAAAGTTTGAAGTTTTAATTTTCAAAAGAGAATTTCCACGATTCATTTTTCTTTGGCGCTGTCGTGAAAATTGTTGCTGAGGTAATATAGACCCTTGTTCCGGCGGATTCAGGTCGTTTTTCTCCTTTTACAACAATTCTTACCTTATGATCACCCGGTTGCAGATTCAGAACATGCCATATGCTTACTGTATGTTGCTGATTGGCAAAATTGTAGTAAGTGTCGATACTTCTATGAAGATTCCCGTCAACAAATATATCAGCTTTACCACCATCTTTATACCAGTTCCCTTCAATGGAAATCCCTGTTCCTCTGAAATCAATAACAAGCTCGTCGCCGGCTTTTTCTGCATACATCGACTGTTTAGTGACCTTATTATCTCTTTCTGAAACTGTTTCGAAGGCTTTCCAGTTGCCTTTAAATAACCATCCGTCTTTATCAAAAACCGATACTGTTTTATCAAATACCACATTTGGAAAAGAAACTTCTGTAACCGGGGCAACCGGCTCCTGGGTTTTAATCATAATATTCTTTTCATTTATCTTGCCGCCTTCTCTAAGTATAAGATCACGTGCATATTTTTCAGTACTGGTTACCGCAGAATTAAAAGAGTAAGTTGTATTTATAAAGATTGAATCGCCCATGACTTTTACTCCATTCTGCATATCTATGGGTAAACCGCTGAAACCTTTTATTACTCCGAGAACAGCCATTGCATTTGATGGATTACAGTCAGAATCCTGACCGCAACGGGTTGTGATTTCAAGTGTCTTCATAGGGTCACCTTCTCCATACAACAACCCCATAACAATGAAAGCTCCATTCAATTTGGCATCAATATTAAAGGTTGAACCTGCACCGCAAATATCAACATCTCCCCACTTGGCTTCAATCTCTTTCCAGGCAAGCTGCCAGTCGGATGGATATTGCTGATGGAGTTTAATAATGTCGTTTATTATTTTAAAGTAATCGCTTTCTGCCGGTATTGACCTCAAAGCTTTTTCAATTACCTTAAGAATTTTTGATTCAAAAAATGCTTCAGAGTAAAGAGCTCCGACAAAAATGCCGCCGTATACTCCGTCACCGTAGTTCATAATATGACCAATCTTTTGTGCAATAGCTGAACCTGTTTTAGGCATTCCCGGACACATGAAACCGATATAGTCAGCTTCGATCTGAAAATCAATATCATCAGCGTGGAGATTATTTTCAGGGCTTCCGGAGGCAGGGACAAAAATACTGTCATAATAATTTTTCCTGGCCTGCATATTTGCATGCCATAGCGGATACCCGGCTTTTGCGAACATCTCCTGGAATTTCTTTGCAGGTGTATCAATCCCAAACTTGTCCATTGACATCAGGAATGTAAGCTGAACATAAACATCGTCCTGCCAGAGACTACCCTTAATATCAGATGGCTTCCACTTAATTGAATCTTCAAAGATTTTATCCTGAGCCCTGAACTCTGTTGGAGCACCGTAGGTGACACCTATCATCTTTCCAGCCCAGCCTCCAGCAATTTTATCTTTTAAAACTTCAGGTTTTATAGTTCTGAAACCGTCGGATGAGTTTTTACAGGAAGCAATTACAATTAATCCTGCAATAAAGGCTAAAACAAAAATTTCTCTTTTCATAAACAGGTCTAATTTATATCGGTTACACTAAACTAATGCCATAATGAAGCAAGAACATTTGAACAAACGATTGTTGAATCCCCGCGAGCGCATTCTCCGTTGCTTGCTGCGGAGTCAGCGAGCATTAAGAATTTACCTTAGGGGATCGAAGATTCTTCGTAGCTTGCTGCGAAGAGCTTCAATTAAAAAGTTCTTACTTTCCTGTTCGATTGTTCTTCCTTTTAAAATTATTCTCCTGATGTTTTTGGCATTTTCTCTAATGGTACATGCATCATCCTCTCCTCAATAAATGAACTTATCTGTGGAACAGGTATTTTCAGTTTTACATAAGATTGTTTTCCGTCTGGGCTATTTTCCCAGGTGTTACTCCCGTCAGGATTAACGATAATTTTCCCTTTAACAGTGTCGAAGAAGCCATCAGTTCCATAAACTCCTATTAATGCAGCAGTTTCGTCCCAGCTCATTCTTCCCTCTTTGTCTTCTGCGGAGAGAGGAATACTTATTCTGAAAACGTCTTTCACAGGACTGTTTTTTATATCAGATTTTATCAATTTTAACCCGGTATGAATTTCAGCGCCAATTTCGAAGCCGGTAAAAATGATTTCGCCTGGCCAGTTTTCATAAACAAATTTTGAGGCAGTAGAATCCATGTATATATTGAACTCCTTTCCAGCAGGAAACCTTCCGGCCATTGATACTAATCTTTTTACTTTCTTGATTATAAGTTCTTTACCTGTGAGAGGAGAGAGGTCATCGGGTTTTGACTTAAGAAGGTTGTTGAGATTAGTCAGAAACCCGACAGTAATAATTGTTACACTATTATCAGGTTGAATACTAAGAATTTTCCTGTAAATATTAACGGCATCTGCAACTTCCGAGGTAGAATTTATTGAATGAGGGTACTTTTCAACTATTGAATCTGCCCAGTGTTGAGAGGATCCGAGATTAACTCCTTCGGTTTTTGGAGCTCCAACAGGTAAATCGCCCCTTCCAAAATAAGTATTAATAACATTTATTGCAGGAGCGACCATGTTGTGTTTATTTGATGAAACGGTCGCAAGGATTTCAGCTCTCCCGCTATCTGCCATACAATGTAAAAATGCAAGTGCACCTACATCATCATAATCGGGACCTAAATCGGTATCGAAAATGATCTTAACTACTTTATCATTTTTTATCATTGATTGATTTGCACAATTCCAGAATATTAATAAGATGATCAATACTAATAATGAGACTTTTTTCATGAGATGACAATTATTTAATTTCATTTCTATACGGTGCAGAAGCCTGGGCTCCCATACGAGTCACCGAAATTGAGGCGGCTTTGTTAGCAAAAATAACCGCATCATTAAGGGCATTCCCTTCCGATATAGCAACAGCGAGTGCTCCATTGAATACATCGCCAGCAGCAGTGGTGTCGACAGGATTAACCTTTACTCCGGGGATTAATCCTGTATAATTTTCTGACTTAACAAAAGCTCCTGTCTGCCCCAATGTTATGATTACGTTTTTAACGCCTCTTTCCTGAAGCAGCGCTGAGGCTCTTTCTACTGAAGGAATATCTGTAATCGTCATTCCGGTGATAGCTTCTGCTTCAGTTTCATTCGGAGTTATCAGCCACGTATGTTTAAGCAGATTATCGGATAACTTACATGCAGGAGCGGGATTAAGGATTACTTTAATACCATGTTCTGATGCTGTAACTGCAGAATATTCAACTGTGTTTATTGGAATCTCCAGTTGAAGAAGGAGAATTTCAAATTTACAAGTTTCGAATATCTCTGCCGGAATATCTTCCTCTAGCAGGTTGCCATTTGAGCCCGGGGCAACAACTATGCTATTTTCACCGGCTGAATCAACAGTGATCAAAGCAACTCCTGAAGGAAATTCAATATCTTTAACAATATACTGGGTATCAATACCTTCTCTCATTAGTAAACCAACAGCCTGATTTCCAAATAAATCATTGCCCCTTTTTGTTATAAAAGTGACTTTTCCACCAAGACGAGCAGCAGCTACCGCCTGATTTGCACCTTTTCCGCCCGGATTCATGAGGAAAATTCCTCCCAGGATTGTCTCACCCGGGGCGGGGAGTTTTTCAGTTTTTATTACCATATCAGTATTTGAACTCCCGATTACAATTATTCTGCTCATTGAATATTTACTTTATGTTCAATTAACCTTTTGTCTTGTTGTCTGACATTAAGCCTTTTACTTTCGTCTTTTTACTTTTGTCTTTTGTTTTTATTTCTGCTTATTGAAATACACGGATATAATCAACGAACATTCTTTGCGGAAATTCTGTGGTGTAATCCGGTGAGCCTGGCCAGTTGCCCCCCACAGCTACATTGAATATGAAAAACAGATCCGAATTGAACGGATAATTGGCAGCACCCAAATCGGAGATTGAAATATCAAGATATTTCTGGTCATCAACAAACCATTGCATGTTATTCTGTGCCCATGCAATACTAAAAACATGAAATTCTTTTGAAAAATCGCCCGATGACAAAGAATAGTTTGCTCCTTTAGATGCGTGTGAGCCGCCTGCATTACTCCAATGCATAGTACCAGATACTGTTGCAGGAGTAGTACCGATCAACTCCATGTTGTCAATTTCGCCACAGGCAGGCCATCCCGCAGAAGATATGTTTGTTCCCAGCATCCATAACGCAGGCCACATACCTTTACCAACAGGTAATTTTGCTCTGATATCAATACGTCCGAATTTGAAGAACTTTTTGTCCTGAGTAGTCATTCTTCCTGAAGTATAATTATAGGTATCAATAGACTCTCTCCTGGCCTCAATAATTAAATTGCCGTTTGATACAAAAGTATTCTTCAGACTATTGGTATAAGACTCCAGTTCATTATTTCCCCAGCCACCGCTTCCATTGCCTATTTCCTGGTTCCAATTATTTAAATCCAAACTGTTTCCGGAGAATTCATCACTCCATACCAGCGTATACCCCGGGTAAGTTAACGGTGTTTTATACCCAGTGCTATCAGTTAACAAATAAGTGCCATCTTCGGTTATTATTGTACCTTTTGCTGAAGCAGTGATAATAGTACAGTATTGCGGATTGCTTAAATTAACAGTAAACTGCAAATTCGGCTGACGTACATTAAGAGGATCACCTTTGATAATAACATCAATTGTTGTCTCCGTTTGATTTTCAGGAATTGAAACAGTTCCCTTTGCCGACACAAAATCTGCCTGAGAAATCGCTGTTCCATCTACCAAAACGTAATCAACAGAAACTGTATTTGTTGCTGGTTTACTGAGGATTAAATGAAATTTCATTGTTGATTCCGTGGTGTTTCTAACCTTGGAAACATCCTGAATGCTTAACGTGGGACCCGGATCACTTCCTTTGCTGCAGGAAAACATATAAAGCAAACCGACAGAAAAAGTTATGACTAAAACCGATCCTGAAAGCTTATTATTGTACATATATCAGGTAATATTCCAAGGTAAATTATTCACTATCATTCAGAAACCAAGATAGAATTTTCTTTTTGATTTTTTTAAATTAGAGATGTTAATTATGTTTAACCTAAACACCAGTTTGGGACCTAATCAGTATATTTAATCCATAATCCGAAATTCAAAATGAAAAATAAGTTGTACCGTGTCTTATTGTTTCTTTCTGCTTTATTTATTTTAGGTTCAGGGATATCTTATCTGACCGGGAGCTTTTGTGTGACAGGCCTTCTGCTTATAACAGGGTTCATTACACTTGCATTAGCTGTTAGAGGATTTCATAAATTTAAGGGTTTTTCCTACACATTATGGATCTTTACCGCAGTTATTGCCTCAATGTTTTATCCACAATATTTTATTTCAGCAGGTAATTTTCAACTAAAGAAACTGATAGTGCCTCTCTTGCAAATCATTATGTTTGGCATGGGTTCGCAAATGAGTTTCAAAGATTTCACAGGTGTTATAAAAATGCCAAGGGGAGTTTTCATTGGAGTATTCTCACATTATATGATTATGCCTCTTGTAGGCTTTACAATTGCCGGTCTTTTCCATTTTCCTCCTGAAATTTCTGCTGGTATCATTTTAATAGGTTGTGTTCCAAGCGGATTGGCGTCGAATGTGATGTCATTTCTGGCTAAGGCTAATCTGGCATTGGCTGTTACAATTGGTGCAATTTCAACGCTGCTTTCCCCCCTGGTGACCCCCTTGCTTATGAAATGGCTTGGAGGACAATATATTGAAGTAAAGTTCTGGAGCATGATGCTCGATATTCTGAATATGATTATTCTTCCCATAGTAGCGGGATTCATTTTCAATCTCTTTTCAAAAGACAAAGAAACCCGGAAATCAATGGTAATTCAGCTTTTTTCATACATGCTTATTATTCTGTTTACCACTCTGGTTTTTGCGAAATCCAAAGATGCTGGATTTACGGCATTTATAGTCCAGTTTGCAAAATCGATGTTCTGGTTTTTCTTCCTTCCCATGATTGGCTCAACTATTCTATCTAAATTTATTTCAGGTGATAACAAGTATATGGAAAAGATTCTCTCATTAATATCAATGGTGGGAATTGCCTTTATAGTTACAATTATCACTGCTTCTGGTCGTGACAGTCTTTTAAAAGTTGGTGCTCTGCTTCTTGTAACAAGCCTCTTACATAACATAGCTGGTTACGGCCTCGGCTATGGGTTGTCGTGGCTGGTGGGGATGCCGGAAAAGGACCGACGTACAATTGCCTTTGAAGTGGGTATGCAAAATGGCGGATTGGCTTCGGGTCTCGCATTGCAAATGGGAAAAGTCGCAACAGTTGGATTGGCTCCTGCTATTTTTGGTCCCCTGATGAATATGACAGGTTCTGTTCTCGCTAATTTCTGGAGAGGGAAACCTGTAAAAGATGAATTTATAAATCAGATACCACAAAGGAACTCAAAGGGTATTGAATAGCTCCAATTGGTAATTTGAGTATAATATCAATTTATCAGGGCCGCCAGGGCAGCGCCAACAAGACTGGATTGCTGAACTTCCGTAAATTCATAAAATCTTTGGTTTCCCTCTACCAAATACTCTTTAAGGTATTTTTCAAAATAACTTTTCAGTTTGTGCACTTTATAAAAAGTAGTTCCTTCAATAGTAATCAATATTGGACGTTCTGCTGATTTCCCTTTATTGGTTTTAAGAATCACGGCAGCCATATTTGCCGCTACGAGTTTTGCGGAGCGATCAATCAGGCATTCTATTATTTTAATACAGTTTTCTTCATCAATCTTATCTTTCATAAGGTTAGACAATGGGCCACATCCTGATCCGGGATTGGAAACAAAACTATTTACATCTCCGGATGATAATTCATTAATTGACATTATACCTGAAGCTGCGGCTCCAATAAAGACACCTTCTTTAACCGCTGTTTTTAAGGTCATCAGGCAGAGTCCGCCCAAATACCCTCCGGCGAACATTTTTTCAAATTTGTAATTTCCCGGATTAACAGTAGTATTATCAAATGCTACATCAATGTCTGTTTGCGGAACTTTCCCAAAGGCACCTGATTCAATGTTAATAATCTGGCCCTTTGCCTGATCAAGGCTTTTGAGTTTCAGAATATTCCTGTTGTTTTCAATATAACACGTATTTGTGCCGGTACCCAGTATATAACCAATAAATGAGTCATACTCCCGACCGAAAGAAGCTGATTTGCCTGCCAGAAGAGTTGCAACAGTATCATTTAATAAAACAATTTGTTTTTCTGCCATTCCAAGGTATTCTAACAGGTTTTTCCCTATCAGCTCACCAACGACCTCCGGAGCCTGCACCTCTTTGCAAAACTGAAGAAGCTTACCGTCTTTGTCAGGTAAGATTTCAGTCGGATAAGAAAAACAGAATCCGATCCTGTCTGAAAGTTCCGCATTAGGTTTAACATAACCTGCTATAGTTTTAAAGAATTCAGCCTTTGATATTTCACCTTCGAGACCAGGCATCTTTGCATTTATCAGGTTGCTTATTTCAAGTTTCCCAAATTGATTAAATTTAACCAGGGCAGCTCTGAAATTCGTTCCGCCAGCATCGATAGCGACTACTGGTACGTCTGTAAGAAATTGATTGTCAGCTTCAATGTATGTCGGAATCATACGGAGAGTACTTTCTTTTCCATCCAGTCCTTTTAACATATCCGAAGTAAACAGATCAACAATATATTGAATATTTATATCTTCAGCTCTCAACTTATGTTCTTCCAGAAATCTCTTATAGTTTTTCATACGGGTTGGTTTAATCAGGTATTGGCCGACAAATATAAAAATATACCCCGAAAATATAAGTTTATTTTATAATATTGTGCACGCCAATTAATAATAGAATACCAATTTCCTTTACTGGTTTAGATTTTAAAGAATAATGTTAAAAATATTTAATAATAAAATATAAAGATGAAAATCGTAAAAGAACTGGCAAAAATGATAGATCATTCGATACTTCATCCCACACACACTGATGACGATCTTATAAAACAATGTGAAGTGGCTTTGAAATACGATGTTGCTTCTGTTTGTGTTAAACCATATGCAGTAAAGCTGGCTATCGGAAAACTCAAAGGCAGTTCTGTAAAGGTAGGGTGTGTGATAGGGTTTCCTCACGGGAACAGTTCCACTGCAGTAAAACTCTTTGAGGCTAAGCAAGCCTGCCATGATGGTGCTGCAGAAATCGATATGGTTATAAATATTGGCAAGGCTCTGGGTGGAGACTGGGATTACGTGGAAAGTGAAATTAAAGCCGTAACGGATATTTGTCATAAAAACAAGGCTATAGTTAAGGTAATTTTTGAAACTGACTTTGTGACCAAAACTGAGGATAAGATCCGGCTATGTGAAATATGTACCCGCGTGGGCGCTGATTTTGTCAAAACATCAACCGGGTATGGTTTTGTGAAGCTGTCAAATGGTGATTATAATTATAAGGGTGCTACACTTGCTGACGTGAGACTGATGAGGAAGCATTCCGGACCCTCGGTTCAGGTAAAATGTGCAGGAGGAGTACGGACGCTGGATGATCTTTTAAAAATGAAAGAAGCTGGTGCAACCCGTTCTGGTGCAACAGCTACCGAGGCAATCCTTTCTGATGCAATGAAAAGGTTTGGAGAGAAATAACAAAAAGGAAGAACAAGACAATTAAAACCTTTTGGATAAAAAAAAATAAAAATCTAAATATGAAAAGACACCTTTATTCTTCAATTTTTACTTTGATTCTTTCCTGTTTATCAGTTATTGTCCTCAGTCAAGATATTACTCTCAAACAAACCAGTAAATCAGGTATTTACAGGAATGGGCAGAAAATCACTGTGAAAGCTTTTGCTGAAAACCTGGCAGGGGATACGTTACATATCAAAGTCTTTAAAAACAACAATCAGTTACTTAATCAAAAAACTATCATAATCGGTAAAGACAGCCTAATGGTTTATGAGGGTTCATTCAAGGAACCATGTTCAATCATCATTGAAACCAGATCGAAGGAGCAAACTGCAAGTTTAGGCATGTTAGTTGAACCTGAAAAACTCAAACCCGGAGCCAAATGTCCAAAAGATTTTGATGCCTATTGGGATAACCTGAAAAAGAGTTTAAATGCCTTGCCCTGGGATATAAAAACGGCAGTTATTCTGGGAACTGAGAGTGATTATGGTTATAGCTGTGAAGATATTGAGGTCAATTGTCAGGGCCCTAAACCAGTGCGGGGATATTTTGCAAAACCTGAAAAGGCAGCTCCTAAAACTCTTCCGATAGTATTACTTGTTCACGCTGCCGGTGTAAAGGGTTCGTGGTGCCGGTCAGAACCCGGGAATGCACTTACCTATGCAAAACTGGGAACTCTTTGTTTTGATCTGAATGCACATGGAATGCTTAATGATCAGCCGGAAAACTATTATACTGATCTTGAAAACAGTGAACTTAAAACCTATTGGTTGCAGGGATTAACGAGCAGGGATAATCTGTATTTCAGAGGCATGTATTTACGTTTGTTACGTACAATTGATTTTTTAACTCAGCAACCTGAATGGGATGGGAAACGGATAATGGTTATCGGCGAGAGTCAGGGTGGAGGGCAAGCACTGGTTGCAGCAGGTTTGGATCAAAGGGTAAGCGCCGTTGTAGCAATTGTCCCTGCGATGTGCGACTGGCTGGCTCCACTTTCCGGACGCATGGGTGGCTGGCCACAACCTTATGAAACTGATGCTTCGAAAGAAGAAATGCTGAAAGCCCTCCCGTATTTTGATGCCGCAAATATCCTGAAGGATTCTAAAGCAATAATTTATACTGAAATAGGATTAATTGATATGGTTTGCCCTTCAACCTCAGTCTATACTGCTATTAACCAGGCGAATGGTCAAAAAATCATCTATACAGTTCCTTACCGGCCTCATCATCAGCCGGAAGGTGCCCTCGCAAAAACGTGGCAGGAGGATATTTATAAACCACGGGATTTATTTATCCGGAATTATTTAAAGTAATCCGAACTGGATCTTCCTGAAGAATATTCTAAAAACATTTGGCTACTATACTGACATCATCTGATTTTATTAATAATCAACCTTTAACTAATAACTAAAAATGAAGACCAGGCTATTTCTTTTTGTCATGCTATTTGTCTTTTGCCGATATGCAGAAGCACAAATAATAAATAAGGAATATAAACTTCCCGGAAATGGTTTAAATCAGCATCCTTTTTTATATGTAGGGGAGTGGGATGTTCGTAACCCGACAGCTCAATCAATGTTTCTTGTACGTGATGGCAAGATTGTCTGGCAATATTCCATTCCTCAGAGAACAGCTACCGATCATATACAGGAGTTCGATGATGCTACTCTGCTTTCAAATGGTAATATTGTCTATGCCTGTATGTCAGGTGCCGGAATTATTACATCCGAAAAAAATATAATATGGCAGTATATATGCCCTGAAGGAACAGAAACCCATTCATGTCAGCCGATAGGCAAAGATAGTGTGCTTATGGTACTTAATGGTTTTCCTGGCAAAGTATTGATATTTAACACGGCTACCAATACTTTACTTAAAGAAATCGTAATTCCAACTTCTTCAACCAACACACATGGACAATTTCGCCATGTTCGGATAACTCCAAATAAAACGATAATGGTCGGTTTGTTTGCAGAAAAAAAAGTGGTTGAGTTCACACTCGAAGGAAAAGAGGTTTGGTCGGTGGATGCACCTTCTGCATGGTCAGCTATCAGGTTGCATAACAGGAATACACTTATTTCGGGAGACGGACTTGGATCTACCCGTGAGGTAAATATGAAAGGTGAAACCGTATGGGAACTTACACATGCCGATGTACCATTCAAATTATACAATAGTCAGACAGCCAGCAGACTTGCCAATGGAAATACTGTTATCAGTAATTGGTGTGCAGGAAACAAAAACACTGAGGAATGGGCCGGAACTGTTCAGGTTTTTGAGGTAACTCCGGATAAAAAGGTAGTCTGGGCATTATCATCATGGAAAAATCCTGATTTAGGTCCCAATACTTACATCCAGCTGCTTGATGAACCAGGAAGTCCGGATAATGGTGAATTACAAAGGTAAAAAACGGGGTTTAGAAAATACAAGAAATGAACCTATGAAAAATAAGATAATTAAATTGTTTGTGATCTGGGAAATTTTAATTTATACCAGTAATTCAAGCTTAGATTCAATATATGCACAGAGTGCAATGACTAATGTTTCAGCGAGGCATTGTACTAACCTCAATGGGAAATGGCAGGTTATCATTGACCCGACAGGAGCCGGAGATTGGAGACAAGTCTGGCAGGAAAAAAAACCTGAAAAAAAGACCGATTTTATTGAGTATTCATTTGAAGGAGGGCCCTCGCTTAATGTGCCAGGAGATTTTAATTCTCAGATGACAGAGTTAAAATACTTTGAAGGGACTGTATGGTACAAAAAAACATTTAATTATAATCTTAATAAGGACAAGAGGCTTTTTCTTCATTTTGGAGCCGTAAACTATCTTGCCAATGTCTATGTTAACGGCAATCTCTTAGGTAAACATGAGGGAGGATTTACTCCATTCCAGTTTGAAATTACCAATGCAATTCAAAAAGGTGAAAATACCATTGTTGTAAGGGTAAATAACCAAAGGCTGAAAGATGGTATTCCCGGACTGGGATATGACTGGTTCAATTACGGGGGAATGACACGCGATGTAAATCTGATTGAAACTGACAACTCATTCATTAGCGACTATTTCATTCAACTGAAAAAGCATTCATCCAACGAAGTTAAGGGCTGGGTTAAATTAAATGGAAATCGTCTTCTTCAAGATGTCGAAATCAGGATACCTGAATTAAACATTGACTTTAAAACTAAATCAAATAATGAGGGTTTAGCAGAGGTTAAATTCTCTTCCAGGTTTGACCTATGGTCACCCCAAAACCCCAGACTTTATAAGATAATTGTTCAATGTGAAACTGATACTATTATTGAAGAAATAGGTTTCAGGAGTATTGAGGCGAAGGGATCAAAAATACTTTTAAATGGGAAACCGGTTTTTCTAAAAGGTATTAACATTCATGAAGAGAATCCTATGAGGGAAGCAAGGGCCTTTTCGGAATCGGATGCTTTGATTCTTTTAACATGGGCGAAAGAATTAGGATGTAACATGGTAAGATTAGCTCATTATCCGCACAACGAATATATGATAAGATTAGCTGAAAAAATGGGGATAATGGTGTGGGACGAAATACCTGTTTATCAACAAATTGAGTTTTCAGCTCCGGGTGTAACTGATAAAATGGATCTGATGATGCGGGAGATGGTCAGCAGGGATAAAAATCGCTGTGGAGTTATAATATGGAGCCTTTCGAATGAAACCAACCCTTCTCCAAGCCGGGATAATGCATTAATAAACCTGACTGATAAATGCAGGCATCTGGATTCAACCAGACTTATTACTTCTGTAATTAATGATGAGAATTACAAAAATAATGTATTAAATGTATGGGATACACTTTATCGTCATTTTGATATAATTTCATTAAATGAGTATTTAGGCTGGTATGTTCCGTGGCAGGGCCGGCCCAGCGATATAAAATGGAATTTAGCCGTTAAAGGGAAGCCCGTAATAATATCAGAATTTGGGGGAGAAGCTCTTTATGGTAGTAATTATGGACCAAAAGATGAGGCAGCCTCCTGGAGTGAAGAATATCAGGAACAGATTTATAAGGACCAGGTAGCGATGTTCGGGACAATAACTGATTTATGCGGAGTCTTCCCATGGTTACTGGCTGATTATCGATCACCAGGAAGAATGCATCCCGTATTTCAGAACGGATGGAATCGTAAAGGGCTAATTTCTGACAGGGGTGAAAAAAAGAAAGCATGGTATATTCTGAAATCTTATTACGGCAGTATTAAGAATACTTACTGAATTATCCCAGAAGATAGTTGAACGTGAATGGGATATCTTTGTTAACTCTTAAAGACTAACTCCATAGTCTGTCGTGTGAACGTTTATCGTTCCATTCAGGTGTCGGTTCGAAGTAACCATTGGCATTCGGGCTCAGATGTTTCTTCACCTCTTCATCATTCAGCTCAATTCCTAATCCGGGTGCAGAAAGTGGTACATTAGCAAAACCTTTAGTAATTAATTGTCTGCCGTCTGTAGTTTTAACTAAACCTTCCCACCATGGAACATCAATATTATGGTGCTCACATGCTAAAAAATTCTGGGTGGCTGCTGCACAATGGACATCAGCCATAAATGAAACCGGTGTACCTGCCTGATGAATTGCCATTGCTACACCGAGATCTTCAGCGTAATCTCCAATTCTTTTAGTTTCTAAGATACCGCCGGCAGTAGCTAAATCGGGATGAACAATATCAATTGCATGAATGTCTATCAGGGGTTTAAAGTTTTTAAGCAGGTAGATATCTTCTCCGGTAAGAAGAGGTGTCTCCAACGCATCAGACATCGTTTTCCACTGGTCTGTTAATTCCCATGAAATGATATCTTCCATCCAGGCCAGTCGGTATTTCTCTAATGACTTACCTAAGCGTATCCCGTTGTTTAAATCAAAATGGCCAAAATGATCCGTTGAAAGTGGGATTTCATACCCAACAATACTACGAACATTTTCCACAATTTTAGCAAGTTCTTCCAGTCCCTTATCTGTAATTTGTATCTGTGTAAAAGGGTGTTTGGTATTTTCATAAGACATATAATTACCCTGCCATTGCTTGAGGTCACCGTTATTAAGCCAGAATTTCTGATTCACTAAAGTACCCGGAATATTAATGAGCTCAGAGATTGACAGATCCATTTTCAGCCATGTATATCCCTGATCATCAGTACGATACTTAATCAGCTTTATTTGTTCTTCCGGTGATTTAGCTTCAGGAGTATCAGCATATAATCTTATTTTATCACGGTATCTTCCGCCTAATAATTGCCAGACAGGTACGCCATAAGCTTTACCACATAAATCCCAAAGAGCCATTTCTACTCCACATACTCCTCCTGCCTGCCGGCTCTGGCCACCAAACTGTTTGATAATCTTAAATATCATCTCCACATTACAAGGATTCAGGTCAAGGATGCGGCTTTTTAACATAAGTGCATATCGCGGATCAGCTCCATCTCTGACTTCACCCAAACCATAAATGCCCTGATTAGTATCAATACGAATTATAGCAGTACCACCCATTGCCGCTGTTAAAGCATAACGCATGTCAGTAATTTTCAAATCTGACGGACTTGAAACGCGTTTGACATTTGAAGTTGTCTGAGCAATTGTATCTTCAATGGACAAATTCATCAACCCTCCCAAAGCAATGCCTCCAAGAGCAGCTTTTTTGAGAAAACTCCGGCGATCATTAGATGTGGCAGGATTCGCATTTTCTACTTTGATGGCATTGGCTTCCGCTTTTTCCTGCTTTCTGGTTTTATCAGCAATCTGCTGTAAAATGCTCTTCATGGATATAAATTATTTTTAAGGGTAAGATTAGTTATATTCATAAATATCCTTTGTGAGTCTTTGAGAAATCCTTTGTGTGACTTAGTGGTTAATTTTTCTTTTACCACAAAGGGCACAAAGTTCATCACAAAGTAACACAAAGGTAAGAATGTGTTAATAGTTTCTTTCTTTAAGATAGTTATCAAGCTCCTCTTTAGACATTGGTAACTTTCCGGGATAATTATTAAGCCAGTTTAAAAAATCTTTTTTGATTTCATCGCTCCATTGGCTATCTATCTGGCCTGCAAGATATTTCTTCTCACGTAACCGCTGATGTCCGAATTCGTCGCGAAGTTCTGTAAATTCGGAAGTTAATACCAAATCTTCAACAAGATAAGCAGGTATAAAAATTACCCCATACTTCTTGGCAAGAACAACATCCCCCGGCAATACCGTAGCACGTCCGACACGGATAGGGGCATTGATTGAAGTTAGCATCATTTGCTGAATATAAGAAGGATCTTCTCCTTTAATCCATCCATTAAATCCTTTGATCTCAGACAATCCTTCCTGATCTCTTACAGAGCCGTAAAAAATCACTCCCCTCTGAGATTTAGCATAAATTGAATTTCCCAGATTGTCACCTATAAGAGTTCCATCTGCAACTTTACCATAGGAATCGGCAACATATACATCTCCATTCACGAGTATATCAATGGGCCAGGAATTTGTCCCGCCTTGCTGCGCCCTGTTTTCGATTTTACCTTGCTCTTTTATCTGTTTTTCTAAATCAGGTCTGAGTGGCATATACTGGGCTGTAACAACCCGACCCGTCATCGTCTGTTCAGGATTGATTATTGTCCAGTCACCTTCAAACTGGTTCTGAAAACCCTTATTCCTCAGAACTCCCCATGCTTCTTCAATCGAGATATTTTTGAGTCTTTCAAGGATAGCATCGGAAACTTTTGGCCGCCCGTCGGGGAAACGTTCACCTTTCCATTCGGAAGTTAATGATTTTATATATTCAGGTGATGAACCAACATTTTGGCCATGCATAAAAAAGCAGCCCATAAAAATGACTGTTACAAGAAGGATTCTTTTATTCATAATATTTTTTTTAAAGTTAACCGTAAAGAGTTTTTTCCTGGAAGAGTCTCAGAAATCGATCATTGCTTTCATAACACCATCCCTGTAACCTGCGACAAGGTCAAAAGCCTCTTTTGTTCTTTCGAAAGGGAAGCGATGTGTAACCATATTTTCAATAGTAATTGACCCGTTTTTCATCATCTCAAGCGTTTCTTCCACACAATCTACCTGTCTTCTTATGAACTGAAGCGAAATTTCTCGTCGTCTTGTTGTTTCAACATTCATCGACCAGTGATCAAATTCAGGGATACCAACCACAATCAGTTTTCCACCTGGTTTAAGGAGTTCAATAGCCTGATCGAATGCTTCCTGTTTGCCGCAACATTCAAAAACCAGGTCAAGTCCCAGAGATTCCTTATCCCTGATTTTACTGACAATGTTTTCATTTAGCGGGTTTCCGGTAAGAACAGCCCCTTCTTTTCGTGCGATAGCAAGACGTTCATCTATAATGTCTGTTACATATATATTATCCACCACTTGAGTCTTTGCAGCGAGCATCACACTCATACCGATGGGTCCATATCCGAAAATGCCTATATTCATACCTTTCATATTACCGGATTTTTTAACAGCATATACACCTATCGCGAGCGGTTCGGAAATGGAACCATGATCGAATGTTAATTTTCCTGTCAGCAGGAAGCAACTTTTTTCAGGCATCACAATGTATTCCATAAGACAACCTTCAGCCTGACCCGGGCAGCCAAGAAAACGTAGTTTACGGCAGGTGTGATGCCTTCCTGAAAGGCACTGATCACATTTATAGCAAGGCATTGCAGGATCGATTGCGATTTTATCGCCAGGCTTAATCATTGTTACAGTTTTACCTACTTCAACAACAACTCCTGCTCCTTCGTGTCCCACGCAGAATGGGTATTGTACTTTTTGAGAACCGATCTGACCCTGTGTATAATAATGAATATCCGATCCACAGATACCCAGGGCCTTCATTTTGATTTTTACATCATTGGAATTTACTACTGCTGGTTCAGTAATATCTCTCATTTCCATCTGCTTGATTCCGGTGAGCATCATTGCTTTCATGTGGTACCGTTTTTATTATTCTAAGCAAATATAAAAATAACTTGCGCCTTTGTGGCAAAAAAGGATTCCCTTAAAAATGAACCTGTGATGTTGATAAAGTTAAAATTAGTAAATTCACAACGTAACATCATTCTAATCTTATATCAAATGAGAAAAATTTACGGAATAGGAGAAACAGTTTTTGATATTATTTTCAAAAATGGTCAGCCGCAGGCCGCAAAAGCAGGTGGAGCAATGCTTAATAGTACTGTATCACTTGGAAGGATAGGATTGCCGGTTTTCTTTATCAGCGAATATGCCAGCGACAATGTTGGTCGGATAATCGATAGCTTTCTTTCTGAAAACGGAGTCGGAACAAGCTATGTTGATCATTTTAAAGATGGTAAAACAAAACTTGCGCTTGCTTTTCTTAATGAAAGAAATGATGCGAGTTACACTTTTTACCAGGACTATCCTGAAAAGAGGTTAAGCGTCGATTTTCCGGTGATCATGAAGGATGACATAATTCTTTGCGGTTCTATTTATGCTATTACCGGTGAGATCAGGAAGAAGTTCATGGATCTGATAACCAAGGCAAAAGAAAATGGTGCTATTGTGATCTATGATCCGAATTTCAGGCCAACACATTCTTCTGATCTTGAGACACTAAAGCCGATGATCATTGAGAATATGCAAGCAGCAAAACTGATCAGGGGTTCCGATGAGGATTTTAAAAACATATATGGGGCAAATACTCCCGATGAAGCTTGGAATGTTGTCAGGAAATATTGTAACTGCATGGTCTATACTGCCAATTCTGAAGGAGTTTATGTCAGAACTATCAGTTATGCAGGAAGATTCGCTGTAAAAGCTATAAAACCAATCAGTACAATAGGAGCAGGAGACAATTTCAATGCAGGGATGATGGCAGCAATCTATAAGAATCAAATAACAATTGATCAGCTTGATAAAATGGGAGAAGAGAGATGGTCAAAAGTTATCTCAATGGGTGTTGATTTTGCTACCAATGTATGTTTATCGTACGAGAATTACATTTCTCTTGAATTTGCAAGAGAATTGAAAATTAGTTAATCTAATTAAAAGCAGAGCAAGTTTATTTAGATTGGTTTTGCATTGGCCAGCAGATATTTTTCTGCTTCCAGGGACC
Source organism: Bacteroidales bacterium (assembly GCA_003141415.1). Classification (GTDB taxonomy): domain Bacteria; phylum Bacteroidota; class Bacteroidia; order Bacteroidales; family VadinHA17; genus LD21. The sequence goes on along the minus strand of PLLX01000164.1, from coordinate 15,180 downwards.
ATATATAATCGTTTTTTGAAACAATTTCGTGAAGACCGGCATAAAATGCATCCCTTTTTCCCAATTCACCGAGATTTACAAGAGCTACCAATGGCATAGATACATTTGTGTAAATAAGCTTTTTACCACCGGGAATCTGAGGTAGATTAAGTGTGGTATCAACCACCGAATCCAGACCTCCTATATGGGTGATCATTATAGCCGGATTTATCTTTCCTTCACCCATAAGTTTTAACGATTCCCGCATGTCGTCTGTATTACCTCCGGAAGTACCAACTATATGTGTGAAAGCATAATGAACATTATAGAAATTAAATTCTGCTTTAAATTCCGGATTAACAGGACCTGCAAAAAAATTGAGACATCCATCGAAGCCCATGATTGCATCGCCAAGCTCTATTACAGGCTTGACCGGAGCAAAAATGAAAATATCATCAAATCCTTTATCGCCAGTAAGATCACGCAGATATCTGGCAGGATCCTTCATTTTTCCTGTGTTAACAAAAACTAACTGAACTCCCTCTTTCTCTGCATGTTCAGGCGTAAAAATCGATGAAGCTCTCATCAGGCGATTATCATCAATATCAGTAACTATCAGTAATCCTGGTTTCCTGTCCTGGTGCAGAGCATAATCAATAGCTCCAAGTCCCATAGGGCCGACACCTGCAAGAATTGCCATTTTGCCTCCCTTTAGGATTCCCATATTATGAACGTATGTTCCGGGAGGTGTATGGTAACTCGCATGAAATGCACCAATAATACACGACATTGGTTCTGAAAGAGAAGCAGGGAAAAAAGCTTCTCCATTGTATGGCAAAAGGCAATCAGCCTCCATGACAATAGAGGGGATTATTATGTGTGTTGCATCACCACCGATAAACCTGTATGAGTATCCAGGTGCATTTAGAGTTCCCATCCGGTTCATTGCAGGTTGAATCGAAAATTTCTGTCCGGCCTTGAATTTGTGCTGCCATTTTTTACCAACTTCCAGAATTACACCGGCAAACTCATGCCCGATAATAGTAGGATTTATATCAATATCGTTCGGAACACGCTTATGATCAGCACCCTGGAGCGCTGCTTTGTGCGATGACATACAGATACTGTCGGAGATTACACTTGCAAGTATCTCATCATCTTTCAATTCCGGCAGATCAAATTCTTCCATCCTCAGATCCTTCTTACCATATATTCTTACTGCTTTTGTCTTCATGTTTTTTCTTTATTTTTTTTAAACCATGGAGTTACACAGAGTTAAACGTAGTTTTACAGAGTTTTATCTCAGATATCACCCCATCTCCCTTTCTCCCTATCTCTCAGCGTTGTGAATCCTAAGTCTTTAGCCCTGTGCCCTTCGTCCTTCGCCGTGCGCCTTTTGCCCTGAGCCTTTTACGCCAGCATCACCTGTCCTCCGGTTACGGGAACAGCCTGACCGGTTTCATATTCCTGGTCAATTATATAGAGAAGGGCTTTCATCACATCTTCCAGTTTGCATCCTCTCTTCATTGGAACTTTATCCTCATAAAATTTCCTTACATCATCTATGTTTTTCGCTCCCGGGACTTTTCCGGTTTTAAGATACTGGACAAACAAACCAGTGTGTGGGTCGGACCAGAGAGGACCTTCGTAAAAATTACCAGGGCAGATTGAGTTAACCTTTATCCTGAAGGGAGCAAGTTCCATTGCAAAAGATTGCGTTAGCCCAATACCTCCGAATTTAGCCCCGGCATATGCAAAATTGCGGTTGCTTCCCTTCAAACCTGATTTTGAGTTGATCTGGATTATATCGGCGAAATATCCAGGCTTCTCCTGATTCTGAAGTTTCATTACTTCTGAAGCATATTTAACACAATGAAAATACCCATTGTAGTTCACTTGCGTCGTTTTTGAAAATGTTTCAGCATCCATTTCGTCAAGCCCTCCGGCCTTTAAAATACCCGCATTACTTATGATAATATCCAGGCCGCCAAACTCACTGACAGTTTTAATAATGAGGTCCTTAACCGATTCAGCATCTGAAACATCAGTCCTGACAAATATTGCCTTGTTCTCTGATTTCCTGGATGATAAGAGGGTAGCAAAGGGTTTCCCTGTTTCTTCATTCAGGTCGGCAATTATTACATTCATGTTCAACGCGAACAACGATTCTGCTATTCCTGCCCCGAATCCCTGTGCACCTCCGGTAACAATAGCAATTTTGTTATTCAGTTTGTTTCCTGAGTCTTCTGGTTGTGCGACTTTTCTCCTGTAGTTTTCAACCTCCCATTGATCAATAAATGACACCTGTTCAGGGATAAGGAACTTAATACCTCCACAGAGCGATGCATAGTAGCTTATTTTAATAAGATCTTCATAAACATCGAGGCAAGCTTCAGCATTTGCGAAAGTATCACCAACAGCAAAAATACCCATGTCCTTTATTATAAGAATCCTTGGCAGGTAACCGTATTCACTTAGGAAGTGAGGTAACTGGTACCGGAATGAATCGAGTATCTTCTCAGCAGTTGATGATTGTTCAACATATAAATACCTCGTTTTGCAATAAACAATAATATCGGGAGTTAGCGGCAAAGAGATTTTATGAAATTCCTGTTGGTTCTGATAAAACCTGGCAATCAGGGAGTTATTCCGAAATCTTAATACCCCGGGTTGCTCTCCTGAAAGAAGAATTCGGATGGTTGGGAGAACTTTATTGAGTATTGGATTATATGGTAGAGGAATAACGTCAGTGATAGAAGGTACTTGTTCATGAATTTTCTTAATTATATCATCATATATCTTCTTAATCTCTTCTGTTGTATCGGCACCAACGAAGGAACCATGATTTTCAAGAAATATTATCTGTGGATCGTACGAGAACTTCCCGCGATATGAAATGATCTCTGATTCAAGCTTCTTAAAAAGTGTGTAACCCGGATCAGTATAGGGTACAAAAAGTATACTCTCACCAAATAGTTTCTGAGTAAGGCTCTTAGCATTCCTGCTGCAGAGTATTCCATTGATCAGTGTAGGATGGAGGTGTACGATAAATTTATATTGAATGATCTCGTGAAGGGATGTCTCTACTGACGGTCTCCTGTTTTTTCCGGAATCAAGGATACTTCGGAATAAATTTTCCTTAACCTGTTCTTCCCTTGTTGCCGGGTCCTCAGAATAATTTCCTGAGGATATGTTATGAAGCTTTTGCCTGCTTAAAGATACCAGACCTTCTTCATTCATTTCAGCAAGAGCTTGTCCGCTGGCTTTGATCCATATTGTTTCATTGTCCTTGAAAGAAGTGTTTCCTCCTCCGGCAATAACATACTCTTTATTGCTTCCGAAATATTTCGAAATATCAATCAGTTCTTTTATTTCAGGTTTCATTTTCATACTTGTTTAAGAAATATTCAATAACTAATTGTCCAAGATTTATCAATTCTCTCATTTGTTTTATACTGTGAGTTCCATCCGGCAAAACATACCCTTGCCTGCCATCGGCTCTCAGGTACTGGTGTGCTGCAATAACACAGGCCCCTTCCCATGCTATTCTTTTTAACGATTCATCCAGTGGTTTTGAGCCCCTGGTTGTCACTGTCAGGGGCAACATCTCAGGTGTATTATGCTCAGTGCCAAAGGTTATTATAAATCCTTTTTTATGAAAGAATTCAACAAAGTTTTTAAGGATTTCAGAATCGTTTCTTCCGGGGATAAGTTCAATACATTCAATACCGAGAAGCTTAAGTGAATTAAAGAGTTTTTCAGGATCGGACTCAAATTCTGTGAATTTGCCCGAAGGATCATCGAGCAGTACCGGGTAACAGGGTATCCCTCCGGCTCCGATAATGATCTTAATTATTTTTTTAAGTTCGAGGAAAGAATTTTCATCCTCTTCAACAAAAGCAGCTCCTCCGCTTTTCAAAAGATTGGACCTTATTTCATTTTCAAGCACAGCAGGGTTTGACATGCGTGTTTTCGATTTTTTACCTCCATATAGATTTTCAATAAACTGTAGTTGTTCCTCTTCAGAAGCAGATGTCGTGATTGCAAGTTCCCTTAAAGCTTTTGCAATGTGACGTTCCCGTACCAGTTCATGAGCATACTCTTTTTTTATTGTTGAATAAGATAGTTTCAAAGCAGGTGTTTCGCGTTCAATTAGTTTGTTTAGTTTTGTTATCATAGCTTTCATCTGAAGCTGACTCTCCTTTTTTACGTTTCTTAGCTGTCTTCGCTGCAACCAGCCAACCTGGAAAGGATAATCAAGACCCTTCCCGCTAAAGTAAATTCTGCCCGGATTATTCGGATCATTTACTCTGATTCCTTTTCTTTGTTCCTCTTTCAGAAGTCCTATAAATTCAATATTGAATAATGGAAATATCTTATTTGCCAGGCATCCTGTATGGAAAGCATTATAACCATCGGTTACATAAAAATCATTTATCCCAAGTACAGCTATTTTTTCTTCAACAGCCATTTTGAAAGCGGTATCGAGAGCAATAAATGCACTGAATGAATAGGGTGTATGGATATGGCCATTTGTTTCGCGATAATCGGGAAAAGAGATTCCCTTCATCTCTTTATTCAGTGTATCAAATGAGGGAAACTCCGACAGAAAATTTTTCATTACTGAGATTATATTTTTGGTTTTAACTTGTCAATAGTCGTTTTCATTTCAAATTACCGCCTTTCTTATTTCCCCCTTTAGGGAAATGTTTGCTTTGACTCCTTCCCCCCTGGAGGAAGGTGGGGAAGAGGGTGTTAATCAAGTAGAGTTACCAGTTAAATACTTCTTCAGGAATATTCAATAACGAATCACATATCCAGTCAGCCTTCTTCAGAGATGCAGCATTGAAAGATGATGTTATGGCAAGGCATTTGCACCCTGCAGCTTTGCCCGATTCTATTCCGCTTTCTGCGTCTTCAACAACAAGACAATCAATGGGTTTAAGACCCAGACATTCAGCAGCTTTCAAATAAATATCAGGAAAAGGTTTTTTCTTCTCGACGTCAAGTCCGGTAACGACTGAGTGAAAAGAATCTCGCGATAGTCCGATCTCTTTCAGATTTACCTCCATCTTTATCGTGTCGGCGCTTGTTGCCAGAGCGAGTTTGAGACCTTTATTCCTGCATTTTGAAATGAATTCATGGGCACCGGGTAACGGAGATAATTTTCCTCTGACTATTTTTTGGTATATTTCATAAGTGCGAACTTTAACCTGCTCGATATCAACAGAAATACGATGCTGATCTGCAACTCCGCCAAGGTATCTGTTTTCGCCCATACCTACGAAAGGTTGAAAATCCTCTGGTAATACCTTTATACCAAGTTCGCTAAACATCATTATTGCTGCCTTACAGATAAAAGATTCGGAATCGACAAGAACACCATCCATATCAAAAAGCACTCCTTGTATCATCTGAACAATCTTTCTAATTCCAGTATCCTTGCTTTGTCGAGTGGTCTTTTCCTCCCTGTCATTTCTGTCATCAAGGTCATTTTTGCAGCATTCTCCAGAACCTCAATTTTGTCAAATGCCTGAAGAAGATTTGGTCCTGTGGTAAGTATCCCATGATTTTCAAGTAAAAGAATATCGGATTTCAGGACATTCTCAGCTGCAACTTCAGCCAGTTCTTTGGATCCCATTACCGCATATCTTACGAAAAGAGGATCGCCGAGTATTGCTTTGGCTTCAGCAGTCAATTTAGTATTTATTTTTGCCTTTATTGCGGTGAAGAGCGAAGCGAAAACAGGATGAGCATGGACAATTGCAAGTACATCTTTTTTCTTCTTATAAATAGCAAGATGCATTGCAGTTTCAATTGAAGGTTTAAGATGAGGTGTAAGATTCTCACCGGAGATATTTACAATGCCAACTTCTTTCCACTTCATTCTACCTTTATCAGTAGCTGAAGGCGTTATCAGGATAAGTTCATCAGACAAACGCAGACTTATGTTTCCTCCAGAAGTAGTTGTAAGTCCATGTTTGTAGAGCCGTCTCATGAAGCGTGCCACTTCCTTACGTTCAGACTTGTATTTATCCTGGGTTTCCATGGACTGATTAACTGACCAGGTCAATTATACCATTAAGAATATATCGTGGGCGGTATGGAAACTGGTCGATGCCGTTCCTGTCTGTAATACCGCTTAAAACGAGAAGAGTGTCAATTTCCGATTCGAGACCGCACCTTACATCAGTATCCATCCTGTCGCCTATCACAATAGCATCTTCCCTTTTGACGCCAAGCCGTTTAAGAGCACTCCTCATCATAAGTGGATTGGGCTTGCCTACAAAATAGGCTTTTTTCCCGGCTGCAATTTCTATCGGTGCTATAAGCGCTTTTGTGGATGGAGTAATTCCAACTTCTATCGGACCACTTATGTCGGAATTGGTACCAATCAGTTTTGCTCCTCTTATGACAAGGTTTACTGCCAGTTCAACCTTTTCAAAATTATAACTGTGTGTGTCACCTACAACAACATAGTCGGGATTGACATTATTTACACTGTATCCAACACTGTATAATGCATGAATGAGTCCGGCATCTCCAATTATATATGCGCTTCCATTAGGTTTCTGATTTGAAAGGAAGCTGGCAGTAGCGAGCGCACTTGTATAAAAATGTTCTTCGCCGACATTAATTCCCAGTCTTTTCATCTTTTCATGGAGTTCTTTTGGAGTTCTCTCACTTGAATTGGTAAGGAATAAATACTTTTTCCCCAATTCTTCAAGCCATGCTAAAAAATCAGTTACCCCCGGGAGGAGTTTATTGCCATGGTAAATTACACCATCCATATCAATTATGTATCCTGCTTTTCCTTTTATGTTTTCTAACACATTTTCCATACACTATGAATTTAAAGACAAAGATACCTATGATTTCTTAATTTCTTTTATCACTTAATTTGCTTTATAAAGATAATAAAATCGCCACCAAGATTCCTGGACACAAAAGCACACCAAGAATTAATCATGAATGGTAATTCCCTGGAGTAACTTTGCGCCTTTGTACCCTGGTGGCAAATTTTTTACAGTCAGGTGATTATTTACTCATTCAAAATCAGCTTCTTATCTTCTTTTTTGTATAAAAGATGCAATAATGTTGGTAAAATAATCAGCAGGAGCGGAAGTGCAATAATGAAACCACCGATAACAGCAATTGCAAGAGGTTGATGCATCTGTGCACCTGTACCTACACCTATAGCAAGCGGCATTAACGCAATGATCGCTCCGAGTGCCGTCATAAGCTTTGGCCTTAAACGGGTTGAAATCGCGTAAACTAAAGATTCATCAACAGTTCCTTTTTCGCGGTTCGTAGCGAACTGCTGAAATGTAAATATAGCATTCTCACCTATTATTCCTACGATCATTATCAATCCCGTATAACTGCCCACATTCAGTGGTGTATTTGTAATGAAAAGAGCTATCAGACTTCCCGATATCCCCAAAACAGCTATGAACAAAATTGAGCAGGCTGCCCTGAAATCTTTGAAAAGGAACAGCATGAGTGCAAACACCATAAGGCTTGATAATATAAGGATCATCAATAGCTCCTTAAACGATTTCTGCTGATCAGCATATTCACCACCATATTCAATATTATAACCTTGTGGAAGGAATATTCTGGAATCTATTGTTTTCTGAATCTCCTTCATTGCAGTGCCAAGGTCTTTGTTATTCAACCTGGCAGTGACTATAGAAACAGATTTAAGATTATCCCTGTTGATTTCGGCAACTCCCTCCTTTAATCCGATTGTGGAAAGTGTTGTCAGAGGTTTAAGTTTTCCATCGGAAAGGAATACAAACTGATTCTTAATGTTTTCAAGACTGTTTTTAGTGCTGTTCGGATAAATCATTCTTATCGAGGTCATCTGCTCTTTCTCAAGGATGCTTCCGATTATATTTCCTTCAACCATAGTTTGCAGCTGAAACTGAAATGAGGAGGGTGAGATCTTGAACTGTGCAAGCTTTTGCTGGTCAGGAATCACTTCAATTGAGGGACCTGCAATAACAACGCCATCAAATACATCCTCAATACCTTCGATCTTTTCAACTTCACCGGCAACCTTTTCAGCCAATTCATTCAGCGTTTTTTGATCACTTCCGAAGATCTTAATCTCAATAGGTTGAACTGATGCCATAAGATCCCCGAGCATGTCTGAGATAACCTGCCCGAAATCAATCTGAAGGGCAGGTTGAGTTGCTTCGATTTTCTTCCGGATATCATCAATTACATCAACTGTGCTTCTTTTCCTGTTATCTTTTAAATGGATCAGGTAATCGCCGTCGTTAGGTTCAGTTATAAAAAATCCCATCTGGGCACCAGTCCTCCTTGAATATGTAGCTACCTCAGGTATTTTCACAATTATCTTTTCAACTTCGACAAGCATCCTGTTAGTCTCTTCCAATGATGTTCCTGGCGGAGCCTTATAATCAAGAACAATTGATCCTTCATCCATTTCAGGAAGAAATCCTGTCTCAAGCCGTGGAAGGATGTAAATAATAGATAATACCAGGAAGAGAATGAAAAGGATACTTAATGCGGGCCTGTGAAGAAAAAAGCTTACCCAGTTTCTTGTTTTGGTCCGTTTGACATCTGTTTTTTTCTTTTCAGGAAAGAGTGATCTTAAATTGGAAAACCACAGATAAATTACCGGTAATCCGATCCATGTAACAAAGAAAGAACATACCAGGGTTATGATCATTGTATTTGTAAGAACATTGAAATAGGCACCTGCAACACCACCCAGTAACATAAATGGAATAAATATCACAATTGTGCTTATCGATGATCCAACCATTGATGGCATCAGATATTTTACTCCCTGATGAACAAGCTGATTCGAAGGCCTGTCGGGAAATTCTTCATGCGTCCTGTGTATCTGCTCCACAACCACAACCGCATCATCAATAATTAACCCAATCGCTGCAGCAATAGCTCCGAATGTCATTATATTGAGAGTATATCCTATACAATAGAGTACTGTTATTGTAAGAAGCAATGTGACAGGAATTGTTACGAGAATGGTTGCGCTGGCTCTGAAAGACCTTAAAAACATGATTGCCACCAGAAGTGCCAGCAGAAGTCCTAACCAGAGGCTGTCGTTGACACTTTTAATTGCTTTGTTTACAAAATCTGCCTGATCATAATATAAAGAGATATGAACATCCGGAGGAAGTATCTTTTCAAGTTCTTTCTTCTTAGATGCAACATTTTCCGAAAGATTAATCAGGTTTGCCCTGGGTTGTTTAAGTATAGCCACCAGAAGGCCCTGGCGTCCGTTAGCATTGATTCTCGTATACTCCGTTCTCTCTCTGACATTTACATCAGCAACGTCTTTGAGTTTTATTAGCCTTTTACCGTCATTCCTGAGAACAACATTTTCAACGTCATTTAAAGTATAAAGTCCAGCATCTGTTATACTAAGATACAGCCTCCTGTAATCGGAAAGAAATCCATTTGAGGTAATAAAATGATTCTGGTTCAACTCATCCCTGATAATCTCCGGGGTTATGGAAAACGTACTCATTTTAAGCTGATTAAGCTCAATCCAATATTCTTTTGTTTTTCCACCTATAATGCCAACTGATGAAACACCATCAATCTGGGATAAAAATGGTTTGATTATATAGGTTGCAATAAGATTAAGTTCGATAGGTGTCTTTTTGTCACTTTCAACTGTAAATCCTATCACAGGCAGAATTGATGGATTCATCTTTTCAATCTGTATCTGAACCTCAGGGGGAAGAGAATTTTTGATTTGTGAGATTCGCGATTCGAGCATCTGCTGATTGACATTTATATCAGCACCCCAGTTAAGAAAAGCAGAGATTTCACAGGTTCCCCTGCTTGTTGTGCTTCTTAATATCTTAAGATCAGGGACTTGCTTAATGGCATCTTCCAATGGTCTGGTGACTGTCACCATCATTTTATCGACAGGCTGTTCTCCGTTATCTGCTATAACTTTTAATTTTGGGAAAGTGATTTCGGGGAAAAGTGAAACCTGAATTTGTCCATAAAGGAAGATTCCTCCTACAATGATGACAGCCAGAATAACAGATATTGGATTCTTATATGAGAGGAAGAAATTCTTCATACTGTCATTCCTTTATTATTGTTACCCTTGCGGTGTCCGGCAGACCGTAATTACCTGTCAGTACTATCCTGTCTGACGGTAGGAATTCAGGTTTGGTTATTTCTACTTCATCATTATTTTCAAATCCTTTACTCACAACAATCTTAATTGCCGTACTGTCATTTAATAGTTTCATTACCCAGAATTCAGTCTGAGTTTCATCCCCTAATACAGCTTTTTTTGGCAGAACCATAGCTTTCTCATTGGTAGATTTGACCAGGTTTATACTCGCTATAAGATTTCCCGGGAGCCTTTCAGCTGACTGTGGTTTAATAATATATCTCATTGTCTGTGATTGCATATCCATTTCAGGAAGTTTCCCGGTTATCGTCCCGCCAATCTGTCGGTTATCCGGAAGAATTATCCTGCAGTTCCTGTTTTTTTCAATATACTTGTCAAGTTCAAAAGGAACATCCAGTATAAAAACCATGCTGTTTTGCTCCGAGATAACTGCCATTTCATCTCCCTCCTGCACAAAATCGCCTTTTTGATAAGCGATGGAATTAATTACACCCTCCTTATGAGAAGTTATGTTTATCAATCCTTTAAAACTTAAACTAGAGTCAGCCTGGTCATTTTTCTTAAGTGCCATTGCCTCCCGTGTCCTGATAGTAAAAAGTAATTGATCAGCGGCAATAAACTCACCCGGATTAATTAATCTTTTCTCAATGGTTCCTGTTATAGTAGCCCTGATAATACTTTTATTCATGAAAGTTGCAACGGCAGGCAAAGCGACAGTTGATGTGACTGATTTATACGCGACAGGAACAATTGTAACTGGTGTTTTAATGTGAGTAGTTTCTTCAGATGTCTTAGTAACATGCCTGCATGAAAATAACAAGCCTGTTGCCATTATAAGCAGACATAAGAAATAATTAGGCCTAATATTGATTAACATCAGAGTATATTTTTATTGAGTCAAAAGGAAATTCATTTCATTTATAACCTGCAGCTTTTGAACATTGATCAGGTTAATGTTTCTGCTTATTGTTTTATAATTTTTAATAGCATTAATGTATTCTGTCATCTGGATAATACCTGCCTCAAGCTGCTCTTTCAGGGCTTTTACAAGTTGATTGGAAGTAGTGAGTTGATCATCCATCTGGGCAGACATCTCATTTAATGCCTTCAATTCGTCAGTAAGTTGTGAAACCTGTTGAAAGTACTGTTTGTGATAAGTACTCTCATAACCCATTCTGCTGTTCTGGTCAAATTCAAGTTTTTGTTTTTCAATGCCTCTCTGTTTCCCGTCATAAACAGGTATGTTAAGGCTTATGCCTGCGCTATAACCAAAATGTCTGTAGAAATTCCATGGATTACTTGTCAGGAAACCGGCATCAGCAAACCAATTGACTTTCGGTTTATATCGTATATCAACTGATACCTTTTCGTTTTCTATCCTGATACTATCAATTTTATACTGAAGGAAGGCAGGAGATTTTGAAATATCCGGAGTACCTTTGATTTTGAGTTCAGGTTTGACCAGATCATATGTAGCAGAATCATTTAATCCACAGAGCTCGTTTAGTGAATTCAGATCTTTTCTGTATTGACTTTCAAGTTGTTTGACCAATATTTCCTGAGACTGTGTTTCTACCAGTAAAGCAAGATAGTCTGTCTGTTTATAAACTCCGTTTTTTACAAACTGCTTTACGATTTCATTTTCTTTTTTGAATAGTTCCAGGAATGTTTTATTAAATATAAAGTCACTATAGCCTGAAAACGCCGTGAGATATTGTTCAGTAATAAGTTTATTCAATTCATTAGCTGAAATCATTGAAGAATTATTGACTAATTGCTTATGAAGATCAACACTATTATATTTATTGGTAAGCTCCTTTCTGTTGAAGATATTCTGAGTTACTCCAACAACCGCAGTATAATTACCGCCATTCGTTATCAACTCATCGTATCCGAAGTTGTGATAAGATGGGGAGTAGAGCAGCTGTGATTTTGCTTCGATAAGAGGTTTCTTTGCAGCCCCGATAAGAAGACCATCCTCAACAGCAGAACTAATCTGATTTTTGTAATCATTCAATAATGGACTGTTCTGAATCCCTTTGTTTAGATAAAACTCCAGGTTGCGAGGCTGGTTATATGAAATAAGTGTCAGCCCGGAAAAGAAAAAAGTCAGGAAAATCCTTCTAAGCATAGCGGTCAATTATCAGTGTTTCAGAAAATGCAATTTAATTAAAATCAGAATCAAAATTTAAAAATAATTCTGAAGTAAATCGTTGCTATATTTCTTCTAAGACAATCTAAACGCCTTCTTTATTCAGGTCAATTGATTTTTCATTCGAATAGTCAGTTTTACTCTGATGTCCTTTAAGCGGAAATATCCTTTGATGAATAGCATCGAGAATCCAGTCAGGCTGAGGGAAGAAATATTCTTCCATTTCGTATGCCGGAGTGATCCAGTTCCTTGATCCTACTACAACAGGAGGGGCATCGAGGTAGTCAAATGCCAGCTCAGTGATAGTTTGTGCCATCTCCTTCAGGAATGATCCACGGGAAGAAGCATCGCTTGTAAGAACAATTCGGCCTGTTTTTTTAACTGATTGAATAACAGGTTCGTAATTGAAGGGAACGAGTGAACGGGCATCAATAACCTCTGCATTGAGTCCGTATTTCTCTTTTAGTATATCTGCAACTTTCATTACCGGATATAATGTTGCTCCGATCGAAAGAAGTGTAATATCATCTCCGGATCTTTTAATATCAGGTTCTCCGAAAGGGATCTCATAGTAACCTTCCGGTACTCCATTGGTATGGAACATCTCCCCGATATCATAAATTCTCTGACTTTCGAAGAATATTACTGGATCTGTTCCCTGTAATGCTGAATTCATTAATCCTTTTGCATCATAAGGAGTTGCCGGGAATACCACTTTTAATCCCGGAATATGGGCAGTAAGTGATGACCAGTCCTGAGAATGTTGTGCCCCGTATTTTGAGCCTACCGAAACCCTTATTACCACAGGCATTTTAATAATGTTACCGCTCATAGCCTGCCATTTAGGCAACTGGTTGAATACTTCATCGCCTGATCGCCCAAGAAAGTCACAATACATAATCTCGGCAATAATGCGTCCTCCGCACATCCCATAACCAATCGCTGTTCCTACAATTGCGCCTTCAGAAATTGGTGAGTTGAAGAGCCGGTGATAGGGGAGTGCTTCTGTCAATCCGCGATAAACTGCAAAAGCTCCGCCCCAGTCGCGGTTTTCTTCACCCCATGCCGCAAGAGTTGGATCTTTATAAAATCGATCGATGACAGCTTCAAAAATAGCATCACGGAACTGATAGAGTTTAGCTTTGGAAAAGGGTTTCCCTTCCTTGTCTTTGTAAAATCTCTCTTTGTTTTTTAGCGATTTTACATGCGGATTCTCTTCCAGTGGCAGAAGCACTTCCGGAGTTCCATCTTCCATTCTGTCAACTGACCCGTTTGAAAACATCATTCTCCCGATACAATCAGGATCTTTTTTTAGATTTATCCTGGGAGAAATATCATCATTAATACTTAGTTTAAGTACTTGAGTCAAGAGCTCTTTCGTCTCCCGGGTTATATTATCAAGCTGATCTTGTTTTGTTATACCCGCTAAAACCAGCGATTTGCCGTAGGCTGGTATTGAGTCTTCCTGGAGCCACGCATCTATCTCTTCTTTTGATCTGTAGGATGATGCATCTGAAGGTGAATGACCGCTTATTCTGTATGTCAGCGTATCAAGCAAGACAGGGCCTCTTTTTTCTTTTAATATCTGTTTTTTACGTTTGAAAGCATCGATGACTGCGAGGGGATTATAACCATCAACACGTTCGGCATGCATTGATTCGGGATTTATACCGGCACCTACTCTTGCAAGAATGTCAAAACCCATTGTCTCGCCGCAGGTCTGTCCACCCATACCATATAGGTTATTCATAAAATTGAATATCAGTGGCAAGCCACCTCTGTATTCTCCGTCCCAGAGTGTTTTATACTGATCCATTGTGGCAAAACAGATGCCTTCCCATACAGGTCCGCAACCCATTGAAGCATCACCGATATTGCAGACCACTATACCTGACTTACGGTTTATCTTCTTATAGAGGGCAGCACCAACAGATATATCACCTGATCCTCCAACAATTGCATTGTTAGGATAAATCCCGAACGGTGTGAAAAATGCATGCATTGATCCGCCGAGACCTTTATTGAAACCGTTTTCACGTGCAAATATTTCAGCTAAGGCACCATAGAGAAGAAAATTGATTGACAGATCTTTTATGTGACCTTGAAAACTTTTTTCGACAACTTTCAAAGCAGACCCGCCAAAGTAGTTTTTCATAACCGAATAAAGCGTGTCTTCGTCGAGACTCTGAATGGCAGATAATCCTTTTGCAAGTATCTCTCCATGGCTTCGATGGGAGCCAAATATGTAATCATCAACTCCAAGGGTATAGGCCATCCCGACTGCTGCAGCTTCCTGTCCGATCGATAAATGAGCAGGTCCAGGATGATTATATGGAACCCCATTATATTCATTGGTGGTTTTTATGAGGTTGAGCATTGTTTCAAATTCCCTGATGACCACCATATCATGGTAGATCCTTATGAAATCTTCGCTACTGTATGTCTTTTTTTCTTCTTCAATAGTCTTATTATACTGGTTTACAGGAATTTTTCCGAATTCAATGAATTGTGGTTTCCGGACAATTTTCGGATTAATGTTTTGACTTTTTGGCATATGCTCTTAATTTTGTCTTACTATCTTAATGTCTTGCAGACTTGTGGTTATGCAGGCTCTTAACTTTTATCTTTTTACTTTTGTCTTTTGTCTTTTGTCTTAATATCTGAATGCTTCAATCTGTGCCTTTATCTCTTTGAGGAATACCGTAGCTGGTCCCCCGTCAATTGCCCGGTGATCGTAGGTAAGAGAAAGTCCGATATAGGGCACGAAACCGAAAATGTTATTACCCATATTGGCCGGGCGGTTTATGATTGTGCATACTCCCAGTATAGCCACTTGTGGAAGATTGATTACCGGTGTAAACATTTCAACTCCATAGTTACCTAAATTTGAAACAGT
>PLLX01000136.1 GCA_003141415.1 Bacteroidales bacterium | reverse complement strand
CCTAATGCAAAAATGTTCCATTCCGTAAGCGCCAGTGGCTTCATGTCAACGTTGTTAGCAGCAGTATTCGATTTCAGAAACTCCATCATATTGATAGTTTCAGTTTGTCCGCTGTTAAGTATTACTGCAGGAGTTGAGTTTTCGTTATAGGGAGTATAGTAATTATGAACAATGAAAAAATCAGCCTTGTTTCCTGCGTTGCTGAAAAAGCCCTGGTTCCAGGTTCTGTCAGGAGGATTATATGAACTTGAAGCATCATACTGTAAAAGCTGTGCCCCGATAAAAATTGTGTGCCCGGTTTCCAGCGCCGCTTTTTTCATTGAATCGGCAAAAATCTTAAAGTGTTCTCCATATAACGCGCCTGAAATTATTTCTGGCTGACCATCCTGATTTGCAGCCGTATTTATCCTGAAACCCGCCTGCCATGGACCGCCGCTTTCATTCCCGATTTCCCAGTATTTCGTTCTTCCATTGTCATACCTAACCCAGTCAGCAGCATAATGAGCTGCTGTATTTGCCGGATCTGGTCCTGTTCCATACCTGGCATACCCATAATTGACAGTAATAATCCCCGTATTATTAGTCTGAGAAAGCATACTATAATAATTATCGAGTGAGAGTGTCCAGCTATCGGAATTTTTTCCATACCAGTAACCGGCATCAACAAGATTTCCATCTGCGTCAGCAATCTTTGCCGGGGCATCGGCTGGTGGCAGGTTTTTAATTGAGTTCCAGAAGAATACACTGCTAAGGTTTCCACCTGGATACCGGATAATATTTGGCCCGAGCCTTATGATATTTGCCAGCAGATCAGGCTCAGTTACCATCTGAGTCATATAAGGATTTGCGTTGTTCCCGTAAATATATTTTGACACTTTCGCCAAAGTGTCCCTGTTATCAACTGTTATGGTCACTGTAGGAAACAGATCAATCTGTTTATGGTCTTCATAGGGAGGAATGACAGCAGTTTTTAAATGATAATCAACAAGGAAACATCCCTGCTGATCCTGGGCATGGACGGGGAATGATAAAAAAAATAGAGCTATGAGTAATAATAGGAGGGACAGTTTAGTCCAATTCCTTATTACAATCCTGAATATTTGCCCAGGTTTTATCAATTGTGCAGATCCCTAAAATTCGCAGAAAGGTATGCCAATTATTTTAAAAATTATTTGAAATAATTTGTTCAATACAAAAAAAACATAATACTTTTGACCATTCAGTTAAACCGAATAGTTAAACAAGGAGGTTAAATATGAGCGAGAATGAAAAACTGACTGAGGAAAAAATCTTTGAAGCTGCTACAATTGTCTTCGAAGAGGAGGGATTAACAGGGGCCCGGATGCAAAATATTGCTGACCGTGCAGGTATAAATAAGTCTTTACTCCACTACTATTTCAGGACAAAAGACCATCTTTTTGAAGCCGTCTTTACAAAACTGGCAAAGAAAATGTTTACGAAATTCACTCCTATCTTTGAAAAAAATCTTTCGCTGGAAGAAAAAATAAGATTCTTCTTCAGGGAGCATATAAGCTTCATGCAGCAAAACCCAAAACTACCCGGGTTCATTCTTAATGAAATAAATCATAACCCGCAAAGAATCCAGAAGCTTATCAAAAATATAGAATTCAAAAATTTATGGGTGACAATCCTCGAACAACATAAAGATGAATTATATAAATACAATATTACGGAAGAAACTTTGCCTCAGATTATGACAACCATTGCTTCATTAAGTGTTTTCCCATTCGCTGCCAAAGGAATTCTTGAAGTAGTATTTGAAAACTTTGGAGTTGATTTTGATAAATATATTGAATCGAGAAAAGAATTTGCTGCAGATTTTGTTATAAAAGCTATAACTAAATAAAAAGTGCCTGGAGTTTGGGGTACCTAATAAATAAAATATTAAATCTATATTAATGAGAAGAAGAGAATTGATATTTATTGTAGTATTGTTTTTCGTCCCTGTTTTACTTAATGCTCAGAAGATACTGACTTTGAAAGAGTGTTATGACCGGGCGATGACAGCCAACGCCCTTGCCGGTGAAAAAACCGGCTATTCGGATATTTCTAGACTCAAAGATGAAAATCTGGTAAAGGGATGGCTTCCAACTCTCGATGCAAACGGGAGCTTTATCTACAATTCTTCAGTGTTGGATTTGAGTAGTGTCCTTGGATCTCTCCCAATACCTGGTATAGCAGGAGCAATAAAACCTCTTCCAAATGAGCAATATAAAGTTACTGTAGATATAAACCAGGTTATCTATGACGGAGGGGCTATCAAAGGAGCAAGAGCACTTGAGAAAGCGGACCTTCTCGTTAATCAAAAACAGACCGAGACAGATCTCTACAAACTTCGTGGACAGATAAACAACTTTTATTTCAACCTTTTGCTTCTGGCCCGACAGAAAGAGCTCTTGAATAATTATCTTGAAATTATTAAAAAGCGAATCGAATCAATGCAATCAGGTATTAATAATGGTGTAACACTTAAGTCGGATGAAGATGTTCTGACATCTGAAAAAATTAATATTGAACAGCAACTTGCTGAAAATGAGATCAGAAATACCTCATTTCTTAAGATCCTGTCCGATCTTACAGGCAAAGAGATTGATAGTTCTACGGAGTTTATGCTACCTGTACTTTCTGGTGAACTTTCTAATGAATTATCACATCCCGAATTGCAACTTTTCGATCTGAGAAAAGAACAACTTGCTGCAGGAATGAAAGTTATCGATAGTAAAAGAATGCCCAAAGCCTTCGGATTCGCCACTTTTGGATACGGCAATCCTCCAGGAGCTAACTTCTTTAAGAATGAATTTGCTCCCTACTATGTACTCGGGGCCAATATAAAATGGAACATATTCGACTGGAACAAGACAAAGAATGAGAAACAAATAATCTCATTTCAACAAAGTATCATCGAAAACAGGAAGAATGATCTGTCTGATAACCTTAAGAGGCTCCTTGAATCAAAATATTCCGAAATAGAAAGTCTTAAAGCTCTGATTGAAACCGATTCTGAACTTATTATCCTCAGGAAAAGGATAACTGCCTCATCTGAATCGCAATATCAGAATGGTACTATTACTGCAACTGAATATCTGAACGAACTTAATTCAGAACGGCAGGCTATGATAAATATTGAGATTCATAAAATAAATCTTTCAATGGCGAGGATTGAATATCTTAATATCAGTGGACAAGAGATAGAGTAATCGTGCATTAGAGCCAGGCCCCCTGGCTCTCCTAAACGGGGTTTGGGAGCAAAACAAGAAAAATGAATATTAAACTGTTTCCAGATAAATTAATTAATTTCACATTATACCAACATGAAAACCAGATCATTAATAATAATTGCAGCCGTTCTGTTAGTCGGTTGCAAAAACAAAGCCGACAAAGCCGATGCATTCGGGAATTTTGAAGCAACAGAGGTTATTATATCCGCCGAAACTAACGGACGTATCCTTCAGTTTGATCCGGTAGAGGGTGTCAAAGTTGAAAATGGTTCAATGATAGCTCTCATCGATACAACTGTTCTTCATCTGCAGAAAGCTGAAATAGATGCCGGTATGAAGAGCGTTATAACACGGATAAGCTCAATAAATGCACAGAATGATATCCTTAATCAGCAGATCGAGAACCTGAATGTTAATATCTCAAGGATCGGAAAGATGCTTAAAGACGATGCTGCCACACAAAAACAATACGATGATCTGACCGGACAGGTCGCTGTTCTTCAAAGGCAGATAACAGCCAATAATACTCAGAAGACATCTGTCGCTGCTGAACTTTCTGTTAACAGATCCAGAAAAGCATCTGTGAATGAACAGATTAGAAGGTGCACAATAACGAGTCCTCTGAAAGGCACTGTAATTGAAAAGTACTCTGAGGCAGGAGAGATAACGGCTGCAGGCAAGCCACTGGTTAAAATAGCGGATCTGTCAGTCATTAAATTAAAGGTTTTTGTTAGTGGTGCACAACTGGGGAAAATAAAAACCGGACAGAAGTGTACAGTACGGATTGATAATGGGGAAAAGGGATTCAGCTCCTTCACAGGAACTATCAGTTACATTTCAGAAAAAGCTGAGTTCACTCCCAAAATCATTCAGACTAAAGAGGAACGTGTCATATTGGTTTATGCTTTGAATATTGATGTAATAAATGACGGCACTCTGAAATCAGGTATGCCTGGTGAAGCCATTTTCACTTCTGAAAATAAATAAACAGATGATAAAAGCAATAGAATCATCGGGTATTGCTAAATCGTTTGGACCAACAAAGGCCCTTGATGATATAACCTTTTCAGTAAATGAATCTGAAATATTTGGATTTATCGGTCCCGACGGTGCAGGGAAAACCACCCTTTTCAGAATCATTACTACACTTTTGTTACCCGATAAAGGGAATATGAAAGTCCTGGGGATGGATGCTACCTCTGACTATAAAGAACTACGGAAAAACATCGGATATATGCCCGGCCGGTTCAGTCTTTACCAGGATCTGTCAGTCGAAGAAAATCTGAATTTCTATGCAACAGTATTCGGAACCACAGTGAAAGAAAATTATGACCTGATTTCTGATATCTATTCCCACATTGAGCCTTTTAGAAAGCGTCTTGCCGGTAAGCTTTCAGGAGGAATGAAACAAAAACTGGCACTCTCGTGTGCATTAATTCATAAGCCCAGACTTCTTGTTCTGGATGAACCGACAACTGGAGTTGATGCCGTTTCAAGGTCGGAGTTCTGGGATATGCTGAGTAAATTGCACCAGCATAATATAACGATCATTGTATCTACACCATACATGGATGAAGCCATCAGATGTGACCGAGTGGCGCTCATCCAGAATGGGAAAATCCTCTCAGTTGATACACCTCAAAATATTAGAGCTGGTTTCAGCCGAAAGCTTTTTACAGTAAAGTCTGTTGAAAAATACAAGCTTATAAAAACACTACGAAAAAATCCGGAGGTTCTGACAGCATATCCATTTGGTGACTCTATCCATGTGACATTAATTAATGATGCTTCGGATAATTTCCTTCTCGGGTACCTGGTAAGTGAAGGCATAAGTGATGCAGTCATTCAGGAAGCTAAAGCAGGAATTGAAGACAGGTTTCTCGAACTGATGGAGAAAGGCATAAAGGCTTAGGACTCAGGGCGCAGGGCAAAAAGCACAGGGCTTAAAGGTAAGAGCAATACAACAAGACAACAAGACAATTATTGATATAACAACATTACGTTAAATGGATGAACAAAAAGGTAATCTACGTTAAGAATCTGGTTAAGAAATTTGGCAGCTTTGTTGCCAACGATAATCTCAGTTTTGAGGTGTCTGCCGGTGAGATTTTCGGGTTTCTCGGGGCAAATGGTGCAGGAAAAACGACAACGTTACGGATCCTTTCAGGACTTTCTAAACCTACATCCGGAGAGGTTAATGTTGCCGGATTTGATGCCTACAGGCAAACCGAACAGATTAAGAAAAATATCGGGTATATGTGTCAGAAATTCTCACTTTATGAAGATCTGACAGTAAAAGAAAATATTGTCCTCTATGGCGGAATCTATGGTATGAGTAAATCTCTGATAAGAGAAAGACTTATTGACCTGCTGGCAAAGATTCATTTTCAGGAGTATGAGAACAGGATGATCTCTGATCTCCCCCTTGGTCTCAGACAAAAGCTTGCTTTTTCTGTAGCAGTTTTGCATGAACCAAAAATCGTTTTTCTTGATGAACCAACTGGAGGCGTTGATCCAATTACAAGGAGGCAGTTCTGGGAGACAATTTATGAAACAGCATCAAGAGGAATTACTGTATTTGTTACCACCCATTATATGGATGAAGCAGAATACTGCGACCGTATTTCAATAATGAACAATGGGAAAATTGTAGCACTGGATACTCCTGAAAAATTAAAGAAGCAATATAATGCTACTACTATTGAGGAGGTATTTATTAAAATAGCAAGACCATGAAACGATTCCTCGGTTTTGTAAAAAAAGAGTTCCTTCATATTTTCAGGGATTACCGGACACTCTTTATACTCTTTGGTATACCTGTTGCCCAGATACTAATTTTTGGTTATGCTGTAAGTACTGATATTAAAAATGCCGGAGTTGCCTTTCTCGATTTATCTAAGGATGAAGTGACTCAGAAGCTGACCGATAAAATTATCTCTTCAGGTTTCTTTAAAAAAACAGAGACTCTTCTGAATTATAACGATATCGACATGGTCTTTAAAAAGGGTAAAACCAAAGCCGTAATAGTATTTGAAGAAGATTTCGGTAAAAAACTAATTAACCAGGGCAAAGCATCCCTCAGTATAATTGCAGACGGATCAGAACCTAATACAGCTACTCTTATTACAAATTATACAACAGCAATTGTGAATGATTTCACCATGGATCTTGCCGGACCTGTTTCAAATAACTCTTTGCGGATCAATCCTGAAGTGAAAATGCGCTACAATCCAGCACTTAAGAGCCATTTTATGTTTGTACCGGGAGTTATCACTTTAATCCTTATACTTATCTGTGCACTGATGACGTCTGTAACAATAACCCGGGAAAAGGAGTTTGGAACCATGGAGGTCCTACTGGTCTCGCCGCTACGGCCGATACAGATAATCCTTGGGAAAGTGATGCCCTATTTTATACTTTCATTTATCAATGTACTTCTCATACTTGCATTATCCTGGCTCGTTTTCGGACTTCCTGTCAAAGGAAGCCTTATCCTTCTTCTTGCCGAATGCATGCTCTATATATTGATGAGTTTAACTCTCGGGATTCTGATATCAACGGTGTCCAGCAACATGCAACAAGCGATCTTTATTTCCCTCGTAGGGCTTATGTTACCAACTATTCTTCTTTCAGGATTTATTTTCCCGATTGAAAATATGCCAAAAATATATGATTATGTAAGTTCAATATTGCCACCAAGATATTTTATTGTAATAATTAAAAACATAATGATAAAGGGAACCGGTTTGATGTACATATGGAAAGAGACACTTATCCTTATTGTTATGACGCTGATATTTATAGGACTAAGTGTCAGGAATTTTAAGATCAGGTTGGAATAATGATAAAGATAAAAGAAAAAAGCAAAAAGATAAAAGTTATAAAATGAGGACAATATTTTACCTTATAAGAAAAGAATTTCTCCAGATATTCAGGAATAAATTTATTTCAAAAGCAGTTTTTGCTATCCCGATTCTGCAGATGCTGATACTTGTCCCTGCGATAACATTCGAGTTAAAGAACGTAAAACTCGCAATTATTGATAAAGATATGACTCCCGAATCGAGAGGATTGATAAATAAACTTGATGGTTCCACATTTTTTAAGATTGCTTTTTCGACCTTTTCAGAAGATGAGGCCAATAATCTGCTTCTCCGGAACAAATGCAATATGATACTTGAGATAAATCCGGGTTTTGGAAAAGATATCGGAAATGGGAAACAAGGAAAACTGCTTGCTACTATCGATGCCGTAAATGCCTCATCTGCAGAGCTTACATGGGCATATTTTAACGGAGTAATCCGTGATTACAATACTGATCTGATTAAAGAAAACATAATAACTAACCCAGTTGTTCCCTTTCCCAGGATAGAAATTACAAACAGGTACTGGTATAATGAATTGTTAAATTATAAATACTACATGCTCCCGGGGATACTTGTAATTCTCGTTACCGCAATTGGTTTCCTGCTTGCCGGATTAAACATGGTGAGGGAAAAAGAGATCGGGACTATTGAACAGATTAACGTCACCCCTGTCAGAAAGTATCATTTCATAATCGCAAAGATGGCACCTTTTCTTCTTATCGGGCTTACAGATCTTGCACTTGGACTTGTTATCGGGAAAATTGCATTTAACATACCATTTGAAGGAAGTATCTTACTTATGTTTCTTGGAAGTACAATTTTTCTGATTGCGGTTCTGGGTGTGGCCCTTTTTATTTCGACCTTCTCAGGAACACAACAGCAATACATGTTTGTTGCTTTCTTTTGTATGATCATTTTTATTCTTATGAGCGGGATCTTCACACCTTATGAAAGTATGCCAATATGGGCCCAGGACTTTAACCTTATCAATCCCGTCGCTTATCTTATGCGGATCAACAGGATGGTAATGTTAAAAGGCTCAACAATTTATGATATCAGCAGGGAACTCTGTTCTCTGATTATAATTGCAATTAGTTTTACAACTCTGGCTGTCAGAAGGTACAGGAAAACAGCATAAGGAGGTATAAAAACAAGAAATTATTTCAAAATATTTCTCCTCCTTAAAAAGGGGGGAAAGTTTTTGAATTATAATTTTAAAAATAGTAGAGATTAATTAATTGATACAGTGGCCTCCACAGGCCAGTGATCTGAGATATAGATTCCGTGTTCTTCTTTGATTACTGTCTTGTAATCCAATACTCTCATGCCGTTCCTAACAAAAATATAGTCTATTCTGGCTGTTTTTTTCGTTTTGTCAAAAACCCCGTTGAATGTATGAACCGGACCCAGGGGTCTCTTTTCAGTTATAACGTAAGAATCTTTCAACAGTGGTACACTTTCATCGGGTCCGGTTAAGATTGAATAACCATTACTGGTCGGGGGCATATTAAAATCACCGGAAATTATGAAGGGGTAACCCTCAGCTATTTTACTGACTTCTTTAAGAAGTATTTTTGAACTTATTATCCTGGCAGAATCAGAATCATTTGGAAAATGAGTATTGAAAAAGAAAAAATGTTTATGGTTTTTCTTTTCGACAAGCTCCATCCATGTCACAATCCGGGGCAGAGAAGAACCCCATCCCTTTGAACCTGCAATTTCGGGTGAATCGGAAAGCCAGAAAGTGATGTTCCTGATTAAATCAAATTTTTCTTTCCTGAAAAAGACCGGGTTCATCTCCCCTTCCCTGGCACCGTCGGATTGACCAACACCAACTGATGAATAATCCATAAGAATTGTTTCGAGAACCTGATACTGATTCCACAATGCTTCCTGTATGCCAAAAACATCAGGTTTTTCGCTTAATATAAAATCACAAACCTGTGAGGCTCTTTTTGGCCAGGAATAGATACTATCTTCCGGATTATTATATCTTACGTTCAGAGTCATTACTTTAATATCATTCTCTACCGATTTATGAGAACAACCGGAATTAACAATTAAAAAAATGACAATTAAACAGATAGGTAGGTTTTTCATTTCCCCGGAATTTTTATCAAAGATAATAATCTGAAATCTAATAACCATTATAGTTATGAGATAGGTTCACCCAGTCTAATCTGAAGGGTTATGTACCAATTATTTATATATTTGTAAGATTGATTAATAAGTGATACCCAACTAATTTTTTGAACTTGTATCGCGATAAAATGTTAGCTTTATCTATTATAAAATTTTAATTGATGCCTGACGTTATTAAGCTTTTGCCCGACTCGGTAGCCAACCAGATAGCTGCAGGAGAAGTAATACAAAGGCCAGCTTCTGTTGTAAAGGAGTTGATTGAAAACTCGGTAGATGCAGGAGGAAAAAACATCAGGGTAATAATAAAAGACTCCGGAAAAACATTAATTCAGGTAATTGACGACGGATCGGGAATGTCTGAGACCGATGCCAGGTTATCGTTTGAAAGGCATGCCACATCAAAAATTACAACTGCTCAGGATCTATTTGCAATTACTACGAAAGGATTCAGAGGAGAGGCGCTTGCCTCTATAGCTGCCGTTGCAATGGTTGAGCTTAAGACACGTCGTGAAGAAAGTGATACCGGTATTATGGTAGTGATTAGCGGTTCAAAAGTAGAGACTCAGGAACCTTGCAGTTGCCCTGTCGGTTCAAGTTTTGCAGTTAAAAATCTCTTTTTCAACATACCGGCACGCCGGAAATTCCTTAAATCAGATAACACTGAAATAAGACATATTGTCAATGAATTCCAGAAGATTGTAATAGCTCACCCCGATATAAAATTCTCACTTCATCACAACGACACTGAGATATATAACCTTGCGGCCGGAAATTTAAGACAACGGATAATCGGTGTTTTCGGAAAACAAATTAACCAGGACCTGATTACCCTTGAGACAGAAACCAGCCTGATAAACATAAAAGGATTTATCGGAAAACCTGAGAATGCAAGAAGGACATACGGAGAACAATTCTTTTTTGTGAATAAGCGCTTTATGAAACATCCTTACTTCCATAAAGCAGTTGTTGAGGCTTATCAGAATATCCTTCCTGTTGAAGCGATCCCCTCATACTTCATCTTCATGGAGTCTGATCCGGCATCTATTGATATAAATATTCATCCCACAAAAACCGAGATAAAATTTGAGGACGAAAGATCAATCTGGCAGATACTTATGGCATCGGTGCGGGAAGCTCTTGGCAGATTTAATATAGTTCCATCACTCGATTTTGAAAATGAAGCCCTGGTAGACATTCCGGTAATGAGATCCTCGAATACCATGCCCGAACAACCAAAGATCGAAATCAATACACAATTTAATCCTTTTGACGGAGAAGAGAGAACTCAGGAAAGATCGGGATTCGTTGAACGGTTTGAGAGAGAGAACACTGCAAACTGGGAAAAACTCTACTCAGCTCTTGAAAAAGAAAACGATAATCCGGAACAATTCGAAAAGATAAGAGAATCGAAACGGAAGTTCTTCCAGATAAAAAATAAATATTTTGTCTGTCCTGTAAAATCGGGACTGATGCTTATTGACCAGAAGAGGGCCCATGAAAGGGTCCTTTATGAAAGATTTCTCGAATGTCTCAGCAATAACCGGGCTATAAGCCAGGTCGATATGTTCCCTGTAACAGCAGAGTTAAACCCCGCCGATTATTTTATTCTGAAGGAAATCGAAGGAGATTTGGAATTGCTTGGTTTTAGTATACAACATTCGGGTAAAAATAAAATAATAATCAAAGGCAGGCCGGCAAACAGTGATTCTTCCGATCCTCTTGAGATGCTGGAGATTTTGCTTGAGGATTATAAAAATACACAGGCAGAACCTTCGACAAGTGCAAAAGAAAAAGTAGCAGCAGGTATGGCTTGTGCGTCTGCTATCCAATATGGGAAAGTGCTGAGTCAGGGTGAAATGGAAGATCTGTTTGACACACTTTTTGCATGCCAGTCTCCAAATTATTCTCCTAAAGGAAAATCCGTCATCAGCATTATCACCTTAGAAGACATTGATAAAAGATTTAAATAAAAATGGTTTATGATGTTAAATGTTTGCATCGACGCTTGAAAATCAATTTATTTACCCCTTCCCCAAGGGGAGTAAACTGATTTTCTTCGCTCCCCTTGGGGCCGGGGTGAACGAAGAAAATTAATGATAATATGTCGGATCGAAATGGGGAATAAGTTTTGGCCCGACAATTGAAGACTTAAAAAAATATTATAAAAACTGATAGATGAACGGATACGGAAGAGGCATATTGGGATTACCCCCGGTAGTGAAGAATATCATAATGCTCAATGTATTAATGATCTTAGCTTATTACGCAGCCAACAGCGTTTTTGGCATTGATCTTAATAGCATACTTGGACTTTATTTCCCAAAATCAGAACAGTTCAAGCCAGTGCAGTTTGTCACTCATATGTTTATGCATGGAGGGATTATGCATATTTTCTTTAATATGTATGCACTGTTTATATTCGGACCGATTCTTGAAAACGTATGGGGACCAAAACGTTTTTTCATATTCTACATGGTTTGCGGATTAGGGGCAGCCTTTACTTATGAAACAGTGATCTTTTTCCAATACAATCACCTGATTCAGAGCCTAGCTCCAGAAAACATCCAGCTTGTACTGAATGAAGGAACGACATATTTTCACCAGGGAAAGGTATTTACTGACCCAGATATGCAAAGCCTTCAAATTTTGCTAAACACACCTATAGTCGGTGCCTCCGGTGCAATATTTGGTGTTCTGCTTGCATTCGGAGTTCTGTTCCCTAATACTCAATTATTCCTGCTTTTCCCGCCGATGCCTATCAAAGCCAAATACCTGGTTCTGGGATACGGTGCCCTTGAATTGATCCTTGCAATAACACAGCCGGGAAGCAATATTGCACACGCAGCTCATCTGGGAGGTATGTTGTTTGGCTATATCCTTATACGATACTGGAGAAAAACAACAAATACCTTATATTGATGGGAATCTGGGACGAAATAAAACTAACTTTCAGAAACGGAAGTAATCTCACCAGACTGATTTATATCAATATTGCAGTTTTTGTCCTGATTACAATTGTTGCAGTAATTGGTTTCCTGCTTAATAACCAGGAAATCTCCGGGAAAACTCTCGATCTCTTTTCTGTTCCTGCTTCTTTTCATGTTTTACTGTCAAGGCCGTGGACATTAATTACATATATGTTCACTCATAAAGATATCTGGCATATCCTGTTCAATATGTTATGGCTATATTTGTTTGGGAGGATATTTCTTGAATACCTTGATGAAAGGAAACTTGCAGCTGTATATCTGCTTGGTGGAATCAGCGGAGCATTGGTCTACATTCTCGCTTTTAATTTCTTTCCTGCATTTAAAGGTGTAGTAGCTGACTCCGTAGCAATAGGAGCTTCTGCTTCTGTTATGGCGATTGTAATAGCTATTGCTGCTTATGTACCCGATTATACCGTTCAGCTCTTTATATTTGGAAGGATAAAGATTAAATACCTGGCTTTGGGAATATTTATCCTCACATCAATAATGGACTTTTCTGTAAACTCCGGAGGGAAACTTGCACATATTGGAGGAGCATTTTTTGGATATTTTTATATAATTAACCTGAAACACGGACATGATATCGGAAAAGGATTCAACAGGATTATAGATTTTTTTGTAACTCTTTTTAGACCCAGGAAAAAACTCAAAGTCACGCATAAGAAAGTTGCAACTGAATATGAATATAACAAAATAAAAGTTGAGCACCAGAAGCTGATAAACAATATATTGGAAAAGATTTCCAAGGGAGGTTACGATTGTCTGACAAAAGAGGAAAAGGAGACTCTTTTTAAAGAGAGCCAGAAAAAAGATTGATCTCAGAAATTTATCTGTTTATATACCCATTTCCCTCCCTTGTCAAAAAACAGCATTCTGCAACAATATTTCCCCTGAATACTGGTAAATTAGTAATCACAAATTATTGTAATTGAGAAAGATTCTTTATAAAATTCTTTTAGTTGTAAACGCAGTCTTTGCTTTTTCACTACTGGTATCATATCTTGCAGTAATCATCAGTCCGGGAGCATTTGTTCTTCCTGCATTTTTTGGGCTTGCTTATCCTTATCTGCTGTTAATCAATATTATATTGGTAATCATCTGGGTAATGCTATTAAGATTTGAGGCTTTAATATCAGTAGTTGTAATCGCTATCGGATTTACTCATTTCTCGAATTATATAAAACTTACAAGACCCTCAGGAGATAAATCCAACACATTTAAGGTGTTAAGCTACAATGTGCGCCTCTTTAATTATTTTGAAAACAAACATGGAATAACCTCCGAAAAAAAAGTAATTGAGTTTTTAAAATCTCAAAAACCAGATATAATCTGCCTGCAGGAGTTTTTCCTGACAGGCAAACCGGCTGTGGAAGAATCTTTAATGATAGATGAGCTTGGAGGAAGGTATTATTCTCATATGAAAGTTTCAGAAAGCGTCAAGAACAGGTACTATGGAATTATAACATTAAGCAAGTTTCCAATTATCAGGAGAGGAGAAATAATTCATACCGGTTCTTCGAGCCTTTCAATCTATACAGATGTGGTTATACAGAATGATACTTTCAGGATTTACAATAACCATCTTCAGTCCTTCAGACTTATGAGAATGGAACGTTCATTTATTGACGAGATGACTGCATCAGATGATAAAGAGGCAATGAATGAGGTAAAAAGTTTATCAGTTAGTCTGAAAAAGGGATTTGTTAAAAGGGCACTTCAGGCACAAGTCGTAAAAGATAATATTAGCATTTCACCATTTCCGGTTATTGTTGTCGGTGACTTTAATGACACACCTGTGTCTTATACTTACACTAAAATACGTAAAGGACTTCATGATTCCTTTTTAAATTCAGGCTATGGCGCCGGATTCACTTATAGAGGAAATTACCCTCCAAACAGGATAGATTACATCTTGTATAATAGCCCTCTTATAAACACCTATTTTGAGATAATAAAAGTGAAATATTCCGATCACTATCCAATCATTTCATATTTCAGAAAGAAAAACTAAAACGGGAGCTTCCTGAAATCCACATTTCCACCAGAGATAATCAAGCCGATCTTTTTACCATTGAATAAACCAGGGTTCTCTTTTACGACAGCCAGAACTGTTGCTGATGATGGCTCAATAATGATTTTCATTCTTTCCCAGACAAGAAGCATGCATTCAATTATTGATTTTTCTTTAACAGTAAGAATTTTGTCTGCATTCTTCCTGATAATTGAGAAAGTAAGTTCACTGAGTGATGTCAGCAGCCCGTCAGCACATGTTACTGGATTAACAGAAGGAGTTAGTATTCCCGTAGTGAAGGAGATATATGAATCATTTGCGTTTAAAGGTTCTGCACCAAAAACCTGAATTTTTTTATTAATCCCTTTTACACAGGTTGAAGTGCCACTCAACAGGCCACCACCGCCAACTGGCGCTATAACTATTTCGAGATCTTCTTTTTCCTGAAGAAGTTCCAGAGCGGCAGTTCCCTGTCCGCATATTACATTGAAATTATCATACGGATGAATGAGTGTTGCACCGGTTTTTTTCATTATCAGACGTGTTGCATCTTCGCGGGCCTGCAAAGTGGACTTGCAGAATGTGATTTCAGCTCCATAGCCGGCTACTGCATTTTTCTTAACAACAGGAGCATTTTCGGGCATAACAATAGTCGCTTTTATACCATTCATTCTCGCAGCCAGCGCAAGAGCTGCAGCGTGATTCCCTGATGAATGAGTGACGACACCCCTGAGCTTATCCTCAGAAGACATTGAAAGGACAGCATTGGTAGCACCTCTGAACTTAAATGCACCAACCTTTTGAAAGTTTTCACA